>JBEBIC010000247.1:0-4036 GCA_040080595.1 Bacteroidia bacterium
ACTGAATTTATTAAGCACTCATATAAAATAAACACCACCAGAAATGTCCACTTGAACTAAACGTATCTAAAAAAACACCAGAAATGTCTATTACACCAATATATCAGGTGTAATACCACTAAACTTAGTAGTGGCGGTTATACCATAATTACTCATGTGATTATTGTGGCGGTTACTGGTGTGGCAGCTTAAATATAAATCGCCGTTGGTAGCTTTTTGTGTTACTATTAATGCGTGGTAAGCGTTACCATTAGGCGCTACCATCATTACTGGGTCGCCTGGGTTTATTTGACTAAGGCTTGTAACACGTGTAACTCTACTAGTTAATTTTTTTAAGAAAAAGCCCATTTTTTGAGCCGATGGCCAAATACCCGAAAAACCACCTTTGTAACCTGCTGGGTTAGTAGATTTACCATACCACCAAGCCGAAGTTGAACTTGCTTTGTAAAATTGTTGTCCCCATCCTCCCGCAAGCATACACTGAGACAAAAAGTTAGTACAATCGCCTCCACAATATGAGCAACCACTACTAAAATCTTGGTAGGCTACATTAGGTGTAATGGCATAAGTAGCTGCATAAGCAATAGCTGCGGCACGGTTGTAATTAACTGTAGCTATGCCCGAAAGTCTTTTGTCAATGGTTTCTATTTCTTCCAAATCATCAGTAACATAAGGCATGTTATTCGCCTCTTCTTTTTCGTGTTGTAATATTTCTTTATCAATATCGCGTACGCTTACTATTTTATATATGCTACCATCAAATTTTACTACAAACACATATTGTTGCAATGCAGTAGTTTGTATAAAGGCATTAGTGGATGCATCTTTTTGGTTAGTAGTTAAGTTGCTCAATTCGTTGGCAGTAATAGTTTCAGTACCATCTGCATTTTTTACTACTTCCTTAATGCTTATTTTGCTACTGTGTGCTGTGTATGCTGCACTTGTAACTGCCATGGCTTTTTTGGTAGCTTCAAAATCAGCTTCCAAATTATTTGCATTCGCTGTAGTTTCAAAATAAGCGTCTAAGTTTATGTTGGCATTATCTGTTTCCATAAACGTATATTTATCATTTACCATTGTGGTTATTAACGCTAAGGCTGTGTTTTGTTTTTCGTTAATGGCTTGTGTTTCGGCTTTTTTGTTACACGAAAAAAACACGGTTGATGCTGCTGCAATTGATAGTAAAATTTTAGTATTCATAGTCCAATAAATTTTAAGTGGTTTATGTTTTTTAATTAGAATAAAGCTATTGTTTATTTTTGAATAACCAAATAAATTAATCAAATAAACTTTTCCCTCGCAAAGTATTTACTCTACCCAAGTGTTTGTAGGCACTTTCGGTGGCTTCTCGCCCACGTGGTGTACGCATTAAAAAACCTTGTTGTATCAAAAACGGTTCATATACTTCCTCAATAGTACCCGCCTCCTCTCCTACTGCGGTGGCTATTGTATTTAAACCTACTGGACCTCCCTTAAATTTATCAATAATTACTGATAGAATTTTATTATCCATTTCGTCAAAGCCATTTTTATCTACATTAAGCGCATTAAGGGCGTATTGCGCTATTTCCAAATTAATAGTTCCATTGCCTTTTACTTGCGCAAAATCTCTCGTTCGGCGTAGCAACGCATTAGCAATACGTGGTGTACCACGGCTACGACGTGCTATTTCGTAGGCTGCTGTTTCATCAATAGGTACTTTAAGTAAGCCTGCACTACGCTCTACAATACCTGTAAGTAATTTTACATCGTAATATTCTAAGCGAGATGTTATACCAAAACGTGCACGCAAAGGCGCTGTTAGCAAGCCACTACGTGTAGTAGCACCAATTAATGTAAACGGATTTAATGTAAGCTGAACCGTACGTGCGTTTGGCCCACTATCTATCATTATATCTATTTTATAATCTTCCATAGCACTGTATAGGTACTCTTCTATTACAGGGCTTAGGCGATGTATTTCATCTATAAATAGTACATCGTTTTCATCAAGGTTGGTAAGTAAACCCGCCAAATCGCCAGGTTTATCAAGCACTGGGCCACTTGTTACTTTAAAATTAACGCCCAACTCATTAGCCACAATGTTAGCCAATGTAGTTTTACCCAAACCTGGAGGCCCGTGCAATAGGACGTGGTCTAGCGCTTCGCCACGTTGCTTAGCAGCTTTTACAAATACGTGTAGGTTATCTATTACTTTTTGTTGTCCCAAAAAATCATCAAACGCAAGGGGGCGCAATGCACGCTCAAACTCCCTTTCGGCGTTGGATAATTGGTCTTCTTCGGGGTTTAAGTTTGGGTTCATTTATGGTGTAATTAATGCAAATTGATAAATACAAAAGAACCATTTTTTAGGGTATAAAAAATGGTTCTTTGATAAAGAATTAAGGGTAAGAAATTAATCGTTGCGACGACCGCCAAATAAGCGAAGTAGCATTAAAAATAAATTTACAAAATCTAAGTACAGGTTTAATGCACCCATTAATGCTAGTTTGTTTTTAGGCATTGCGTGTCCTTCTGTTTGCGCTATTTCTTTTAGTTTTTGCATATCGTAAGCAGTAAGCCCTGTAAACACTACTACTCCCACTAAACTAATGATGTATTCCATCATAGTACTTTTCATAAAAAAGTTTACTAAGCTGGCAATAACTATTCCTATTAGTGCCATACTTAATATACGTCCCATTGCGCTTAAATCTTGCTTAGTGGTGTAACCTAATACAGCCATAGTTCCAAACAATAACGAGGAGCATAAAAATGTTTTGTAAATAGATGCCGCAGTATATATTAAAAATATAAAGCTCATACTTGCTCCCATTAATGTGGCATACAAAAAGAATATACCTGCCAATACGCCTATAGATAAGCGGTTAAGTGCAAAACTCATTAATAACACTAAACCAAGTGGAGCAAACATTATTACATAACCTAATATACTCATACCTCCTGTTGGAGATATTAGGTAGTTCATAAGTTCGGGCGTATTACCAAACTGATAAGCCACAAGCCCTGTTATTGCTAATGCACCACCCATATAGGCAAATACCGAATTAAAAAAAGAACGTACATCACTACCTGAGTTTACGTTACTTAAATCTTGATAGGAATTAAATTGATTGTCCATTGTTTTATGTTTTTTAGTTGATTGTTTTTTAAATTATTTGTGAATGTAAATTAACACAAATTATACCAATTGTGTGTGTTTTAAAATTGGAGGGTATAATGTTCGCTATGCTTAGTTTCGGGCCTAAAAATTATAATTCCAAAATGGTATAGGTCTATACTTATTTTAATATTAGCATCGGCTATTATTTGTTTCCAAGCGGCGTTCATACCTTTGCTCCAATGTATGTCATCAAACACCATAATTTTGCAATGTGGCTGTAACCATTGGTAATACTGTAGCGTAGGGGCATAGGCATGGTTACCATCAATATACGCAACATCAATAGTGCTTAGTTGTTGTATTAATGCTGGTAACATATTATCAAAATTACCAACGTGTGGCGTTACGTTATGCAAGGCTAAACGTTTAAAATTAAGTTGCGCCACTTCGCTTATTTTGGCACTTCCCTCTATAGTATGTACTTGTGTAGTACTACATGCACTTGCCATGTAGCAGGTAGATATACCCACGTGCGTACCCAATTCCAGTACGGTTGCGGGCTGTAAGTAGTTTATTAATCTAAATAATAACTGCGCCTCTTTGGCAGGTTTGGCAGCACGTTTTACTATAGTGTTGAGTTTTTCGGTGCGGTTTTTTCCTGTTCCAAAATCTTCAATGGTTATAGGTACTGGTGCAGTAAGTAAGGTATTGCGCAGTTTTTCTATTTCTTGGTAGCAATAATATTCGCCAGTTTGATTTATTACGTTGTTGTATAAATCAAACACATAGGGCGAATGTATATTGTGCGCATTACCCGCAGTTAGTGCATGGTTAATACGTGCGGTAATGCTGTAAATAATATCGGTAGTAGTGCGCATGGTAAACTTAATAGTAGCGTAAAACTATTGTTTTATAGCATTGGTTCAATGTTAA
>JBEBIC010000042.1:0-16718 GCA_040080595.1 Bacteroidia bacterium
TGAATTTATTAAGCACTCATATAAAATAAACACCACCAGAAATGTCCACTTGAACTAAACGTATCTAAAAAAACACCAGAAATGTCTATTACACCATTTTATGGTATAATTTACCTTGGCTAATTCCTTAAACAAAAAAAAGAGTCTTAATAAATATTAAGACTCTTTTGTCGGGGTGGCCAGATTCGAACTGACGGCCTCCACGTCCCAAACGTGGCGCGATACCGGGCTACGCTACACCCCGAAATAAATAAATTGATAAATAATTTCTCTCATTTATTTCGACTGCAAACATACACTTTATTTTTAAATAAACGCAATTGCTTACGCATTTTTTCAAAATATTTTTATGCGTTGCTTAATTCGCTTACTTTACTTTCGTTTAATGCTATTAAAGGGTCGTTTTTACGCATTATAAAACCTCCGCCTACTAAGTCATCACCATCGTAAAACACAGCCGACTGACCAGGCGCTAAGCCTTGTACGGGCTTATGAAACGTTACCTTTAGTAAATCGCCCACTTGCATTATGCTACTCATTGTGCCTGCATCTTTATAACGTATTTTGGTAAGTAGGTCGGGCGCTTGGTCTATACTTGCGTATTTGCTCAAATTAAAACTACGTACGTACATTTGTTGCTCTTGTAACTCTTCTTGCGAACCCAGTACTACCGTGTTGGTTTCGGGTATTATTTCTAACACAAATGCAGGTGTGCCAAACGCTATTACCAAGCCTTTGCGTTGCCCTATAGTATAAAACGGATAACCTTTGTGTTGCCCCAATACCTTGCCTGTGCGGTCTATAAAGTTACCACCGTTTACACGAGCCTCCAGTAATGGGTCTTTGTGTTTTAAAAATGCTCTATAATCGTTATCGGGTACAAAACATATTTCGTAGCTCTCGCTTTTGTTGGCAAGTTCAAATAAGCCTGCTTCTACCGCAAGTTGTTTTATATATGTTTTTTGCAATGTTCCTAACGGAAATAAAGTACGGGCAAGGCTTGCTTGCGTAAGCCCCCATAGTACATACGATTGGTCTTTTTTGGTATCAATGCCTTTGCTTACTACATATCTATCGTTTACGTTGCGCACTTGTGCGTAGTGCCCTGTGGCTATAAACTCGCAACCTAGTTGGTCGGCACGTTTAAGTAGTGCTTCCCACTTTATGTGTGTGTTGCACAGTACGCAAGGGTTTGGGGTGCGCCCCGCTAAATATTCATCTACAAAATTATCAATAATATGATCGCCAAACTCGTTGCGGATATCTAATATTAAATGATGAAAGCCAGCTTTTACAGCTACTGTGCGTGCATCGTTAATACTATCCAAACTGCAACAGCCTGTTTCTTTTTTGCTTCCGCCACTAGTTTCATAGTCCCACGTTTTCATGGTTATGCCTATTACTTCGTAGCCTTGTTCGTGTAGCATTAGCGCAGCTACGGTACTATCTATACCGCCACTCATTGCTACTAATACTTTGCCTTTGCCACTCATTGCGTTTTAATTACGAATTAAAAATTACGAATTACGTTTAATTATCAAACAAAAATAAATCCACCCCGCCACTTCGGCTCTGCTTAGTGTGAGGGGAAACTGGTTGTAATTATTCGCCTCCCATAAATTGTTTATTAAACTCTTCCTCTATATTTTGATTAGGCAATGGGGTAGGATTAGGCTCATCTTTTTGCAAAATATCTCTACCGTTTTTATATATAGCTTTGCGTTCCAATCCACCATTTTCTTTAAAATAATACCATGTACCTATGCGTACACCATGTTTATAAAACCCTTCGGAATATTGTTTTCCGTTGGCGTGGTATGATGTAGCTTTGCCTTCTATTTCGCCTTTAGCGTAAGTGGCTTCGTCTTTAAGTTGCCCTGTAGGATAGTACGAACGCCAGTTTCCATTTTCTATTCCGTTTTCAAAATAAGTCTCTTCAGATAATTTACCGTTTAAATAAAACTTTTTACTTACACCTACTACTTGATTGTTTACGTAAGTTTCTTGGGCTACTAAGTGGTTATCAAAACTGTAATAATTCCACGTACTGTCTTTTTGTTGATTAATGTAATTTCCCTGCGAAAGTACATTACCATTATCATGATAAAATGTATTGCGTGCCAAGCCTTTTATGCGTGTATCAAATACGTTTATTGCCTCTACTTTACCGTTGTCATAGTAATAATAAAATGTACCTACGGGTTTATCGTTTACAAATGTGCCTGTGTATTTTAGTTTGCCATTGGCGTGCATTTTTTGCCAACTACCTTGCTTCAAGCCTTTAGCGTCTTTTTTATTGATGGCTTCAGTTTGAGCAATAGCAAGTGTTTGCGCTAATAGCACGGTACATAATAAATGGATAAAATGGTTTATTCTTGGCATAATGTATTTACTATTTGTTATCGTGTGGCGTTTCCTTTTTCTACACTCATCATTTGTTGCATGGTGCGCTGCATACCGTCGGCGCTACCGTCTAAAAATATAGTGTTGCCTGTACCGTTTTCGGCAAAATGTTTAATGGCTTCTGTCCACATACTAAATAGTAGGTACGAACCATCAAGGTTTTCTTGTTTCATTTCGTGTGCGGCTTCGCTCATACCTTTGGCTACTTCCTTACGGAATAGCGCTATACCTTGCCCACGTAGTTGTGCAGCTTCTTTCTCCGCAAGGGCTGATATTTTTATGGCATTACCATCTGCCTCAGCAGCTTTGGTTTTGGTTATTAATAAGGCTTGCCCTTCGTTTTCGGCTGCTGCTTTTAAGTTTTGTGAGGCTACTACTTGGCTCATCGATTTCATAATAACTTCGTCAAACGTAATGTCGTTTAATTGTAAATCTATTAAATGATAGCCCCATGCTTCTAATGTTTGGTCAATGTTTTCTTTTACATCGTTAGCAATTTCACGGCGCAACGAAAGTACTTCGCCTTGGCGTTTGGTAGCTATAAACCCACGTATTGACCCCTCTATAGTACGCACCAATGCTTGCATAAAACTGCGGTCGTCCATAAATTTAAAGGCTACATTTTTAATAGATTCTTCGTCTTGATTAATAACCGAATACAACAACATTGCTTTAAAAAATACGTTGGCTTGGTCGTTGGTGGTGGCTTGAAACTCCAACTCCACACTACGGTTTTGAATACTTACACGACGAAATATTTGTTCGATAAACGGTACTTTAAAATTTAAACCTGGTGTAAGTATTCGGCGATACTTACCAAATACGGTAACAACAGCTATTTGCCCTTGTTGCACGGTTACGAACGAGCCTAGCAATGTGGCTACTATTATTGCTATAATGATGTAAATAAAATATTGCATGTTGTTTTTGTTTTTTAAGTTGTTAGTTTATGTTTATTAATTGGTGTAAAAGTAGGTAATTATAGTTTGCGTAAATTTAATTTATAAACACATAATTAAATTTTAGTTTACTTATTTCCTCTAGCATTTGCCCCGATTCTATTAGTTCGGAATCTTCGCTGTCGGTTATCCAGTTTATTGTGGTAGTATTTACATCGGTGTTTGCTGCAGCTTTTATAAATAAATTTAGCAAGCACTTAGATGAACCTGTATTAAAATAATCTAAAAATATATCAATGGTAATGTTGTCGTGCGTTTGTTTGTATTCTTCGTAAGCTGCAATAATAGGATCAAAAAACAATTTAGGATTTTCGGGGGTGCATACGCCTTTTATGGATAATGTATTTGCGCCAAAATTAAAAACAACTTCGGGCGAGCTCATGGTAGATTCTATAAGTATTTTTTTCATAACGATAGTTTTTTAATTAGCTGAGATAATAGATTGAGGAATGGTAACGTCTAGGTTAAACGAAAATGCGTCGGGGCTAAGTTGTTCCATAGTGTAAGTAAAGTTTTGTTTGGCTCTATACACAATGTCTATCAAACCTAAGCCAGCATTGCCATCGGTGGTAATAGAAGCACCCTCAAATGCTTTTAAATATACTGCTCTAAAATTATCTTCTTTGGCGTACGCATCTAGCTGTGTACTTATGTGTATTTTACTTTCTTCGGATATTACATTGCGTGCCACTATACTTATGCTTTCGCTGGTTAAACGCACAATAAAATTGGGTAAGTGCGCCTCTACTTTTTTTTGATGCTTTAAAATGTTTTGTAACATTTCGGTGCATACAATTTTAGTTTTAGTAATAACGTTGGCGGGTACGTTTTCGAGCTTTAATTTTTGTTCGGTAAGATGTATTGCCGATATTATAATTTGCTGATTAAGTTCGCCGTAAAGCACCAATAATTGCTTACCTACATTAGGTTGCGTGGCAACTTGGTTTATGCTATTGTTTATAGTTGCGGTATTCATTGTGTATGTGTTTTGGTAGTTTAAATGTAGTAATTTATTTTGTATTTTTATAATTGTATTGCTATTAGTGTAATATCGTCGGTTTGTTTTGCATTTTCTTGCCAATTGTTTAATACGTTTTCAAATACTTGTTTTTGTTTATTAAGCGGTAAAGCAACGTTTTCGCACAACGTATTTTTAAATAATTTACTACCTAATTTTTTCTTAGTTGTAAATCCAAATTGGTCGTTGTAACCATCAGTGTATAAATATATTTTATCGTTGGTGTTGTATGTGTGTTGGTGTTGGGTAAATGCAAAGTTATGATCATCTTCTTTTTCGCCTATCGATTTCCTATCGCCTTTTATTTCTACAATATTGTTATTACTTACTAGTGTGCAAGTACTACGTGCGCCTGCAAACTTTAGCGTTTTTAGCGTTGTATCTATTTCTACAATCATAGCGTCCATACCATCGGAGCCTATTTGATTTTTGGTATTTAAGGTGCTATTTATTTTTTGATTTAATGCAGTTAGTATTTCATGCGGTTGGTAGTTGTTGTACTTTATAAGGTGCATTATTTCTTCGTAACCAATAACCGAAAGCATTGCCCCAGGTACACCGTGTCCTGTACAGTCCACCACGGCTATGTAGGTTTTATGTGCTTTTTGTGTTACCAAATAAAAATCGCCGCTTACTATATCTCTTGGTTTAAATACTACAAATGAATTTTTAAAATACTGCGCCATTTTACTTTCATCAAACAAAAACGAATGCTGTATGCGTTGCGAATAGTTAATACTATCTACTATTTTTTGATTAGCATTTTCTATTATTATTTTTTGGTTTTGTATTTCATCAACACTCTCTTTTAGTTTTGCGTTGGTAATTTCTATTGTTTTGCGTTGTTTGTAATTGGTATAAAAACCATAGCCAAATAATGCAAACAATAGTCCGAATAACGCTATGCCCCACTTTAGTTGCTGTTGTTTTTTTTGCTGATTACTTAGCTCTAAATCTTTTAATGCACGTTCGTTTACTAATGTTTTTTGTTGGCTAAATAGTAGGTTTATCTGCGCTTTGTTTTTTATGGCTTCTAAACTTTTTATTTCTTGCTCTTTGTTTATTTTATTTATGTTTTGCTCCAGTTGTTCTTTTTCCAGTTGTCCTTTTATTAATGCTAACGATTTTAATGCTTGTTGTTTTTCTAACGCTTGCGTTTGTATGGTGCGTTCATTTATTTCGTTTTGTTGTTTTATAAGTAGTAACTCTTGTTCTTTTTGCTTGCTTTCCAGTTTTATTTTAATGAGTTCCAATTGTTTTTTTTCTTGATTGCTTATTTCATCTTCGGCATCAAGGTATAGGAGTTGGGCTTTTAGTTCGTTATCGTTTTTTGTTTTGGTTTGCGCCGTTAACTGTTGTTCGTACAATTGTTTAGCATCCGAAAATAATTTAAAATTCTCCTGCGACTGTTGGTAATCGCTATTAAAAGCATATACCTCCGATAGTATAAAATAAGAATTTGATAAGTTAAGGTAATCGTTTTTGGGTGTTGCTAATGCTATAGCATCATTGCAATGTTGTATTGCTAATAATGGTTTTTCTTCCAGAAAGAAATTTTTTGCAATTATGTTATTTACCTCTGTTTGCTTTAGTATATTTTTTTGTTTTGTATAGCTGTTTAGCGCATCTTCATAATTATTCTCCGCTTCGGTATAGCGTTTTAAATGAGTGTAAGTAAGCCCTATATTTATTTTAGATTCGGGTAATAAGTTGTCGTTTTTGTATTGCTTTAATTCGGCAATAGATTGTAATAAATACTTTTCGGAATTTTTGTAGTCGCCTATTTTACGGTACAAAAAACCTATGTTGTTACTATTAGCAATGTGTTGAATATTAAAAAAACTAACTAATTCCTTTTCGTTATCTACCCCATATTTAATGTTTTTATTAGTGTAGTTTGCTATGCTACTTGGTGTTTTAAACTTAGTAAGCATAGTATCTAGCTGCAATGCGTAGTTAAGTGCAAGTGTAGTGTTGTTGCTCTCGGTGGTGCTATGTATAAGCAATGTAGTAGCTTTTACATAATCGTAAGGGGCTATTTTTTTAGCTTGTGCGTTAGTAGTTATTAGTAG
Organism: Bacteroidia bacterium; assembly: GCA_040080595.1. Taxonomy (GTDB): domain Bacteria; phylum Bacteroidota; class Bacteroidia; order UBA4408; family UBA4408; genus JACMRI01. The sequence goes on from JBEBIC010000042.1 coordinate 6,453, forward strand.
TTCGTTAGCTTTAGTATAGTTGTTTAGGGCTATGTAGTGGTATGCTTTTAAGTAAGCTATTTCGTAGTTAATTATGCTATTGGTATAATCGCATTTGTTTAAGTTTTCAATTGCGTTTTGGTGTGCGTTTAAGTTAGCGTTTATTAAGTACAACATTAAGTTAGCGTTGCTTGTGCTTTGTTTGTTACTGCTTTTATTAGCTTGCTTTAGGGCAAGTGTAGCACTTGTTATTGCATTTTTATTGTACTGTTTTTTAAGTTGCTTTAGTGCTTTTAATACGGATAGTGCCGAAGCATCTTCTGGCAATAGTTCGGTTTGTGTTTCTACGGTAGCAAGCGTGTTAAGTAAGTTGTCTAAGTCGGCTGGTTTGTTTTTAAAACTATTGTAGGCGCTTGAGGCGTTAGTGTTTTTAAATTGCAACTCGTTAAGCAAGGTATGTTCCATACTAAAGTACTGCGCCTTACATAAAGTTGTAGTGCAAAGTATAATTAGTAGTAGTAGTGTTTTTTTTAACATACGGTTACAAGTTAAATTTAAAATTAATAAACAACTCTCTACCCATACCCAACATAGGTGCATAGCCTTGGTTAAACGAGTAGGCATAATGTTCGGTGGTATTTAAAACATTATACACGCCCACATTTATATCCAACAATTTGTTAAACAAGCCATTGCGTTGGTAGCTTATGTTTAGTTTGTGTGTTGGGGCAAATGTACTTAGTGCATACTCATCGGTATAGGTGTTTATGCGCTCGTAAGCATATTTTTTTGCTTGATAAATGTAGTTTGCGCACAGGGTATGCTTGGTGTTTATTTTGTAAGCAAGCATAGTTACTATTTTGTGTTTTGGAAATGCCAGTGTACCTAATTTTAAGTTAAGCGTATCTACTACTATTTCGTTGGCGGTGCTTGCTACTAAATTGTAGTTGGAATAATTACCCTTTAGTGTAAACTTATTAAGTTTTAATTTATACTCTAATTCAAACCCTTGCGTATGTACATTACCCGAGTTTACATAACTTTCGTTTTGCAAAGCATCGTACCCAAATACTATTAAGTTTTGTATAGTGGTGTTAAATACGGTAGCAGTTACATCTACCAATTTATGGTGTAGTCCCATTTCGGCTTGCATATCGGTAATTTCTTCGGGTACTAAGTTACCAGTAACATCTAGGTTAATGTTTTGTAAGGGTGGTATTTTAAATGCTTTACCATACAATAGTTTATAATGCCATTTGGTAAATGATTTGGTAATACTTATTCGAGGTAATAGTTCGGGTTCAAAATAAGCGTACTTATCAAACCTACCACCAAGTGTAGCGTTAGCGTATTTAGATATAAACACAGCCTCGGTATATACTACTGCACCATTATAACTTTGTACAAACTTACCATTACTTAGTGCTAACGATTTTCGATGGTATCTGTAATTATCATTATACACTTGTGTTCCAAATACAAAGTTAAGCCACTTTAAGGGCTTGTAACCACCATTAAGCCCAAGTATTTGTCGTTTTGTAATAAGGTTTTGTTTGTCGTAAATAGTAGGGTCGCCGTATTGTGTGTTCCATGGTAGTTGCCACTTACTGTCTATAAACGGAGCTATGTTTATGTTTTTAAATTTAAAGTTATACGTAAAGTTAGATATTGCAGTACGTACTAATGACGCTATAGGTTCAAACGTGGCCTGAAAATTATAATCTTCGTACACGTGCTTAAACACTAGGTTTTTATACTTTAATCTAAACATTACTTGTACATTATTTACTAATGACGAGTCTTTAAAATTAACCAATGTACTATCTGGTTGTGTACGTTTTTCGTTGCTTGCATTACCAATATTTACCAAGCCCGATGCCGTAAGTTCTATCCCTTTTATTAATGCGCCACCATAGTTATAATTTATAAGCCCACGGCTAGTTGCTCCATTAGATAATCCACCTGCTAAATTTAGCGAGTGCCCATTAATTTCTTGCCCTGTTTTAGTTATAATATTTATAGCGCCTAATGCCGCCAAACCACCGTATATACTAGAACCTGCACCACGTATAATTTCTATACGTTTAATATTAGTTAATGCAAAACGGTGTCCCAAAATAATAGAGCCGTACGCCATATCATTCATTACTAATCCATTGAGCATAAATTGCACTTTGCCTTCCTCTGTCCATATACCACGCATACCTATTGATGTGCCGTTTTGTACGTCGTTGGCTATATTCACGCCAGGTATTGTATTTAATACATCTAACAAATCTCTATAGCCTAAGTTTTTTATATCCTCTTCGGTAAGTATAGATATAATGTTGGGCGCTTCGTATATGTTGGTTTCGGTTAAGTTGGCAATAGTTACCTTAGTTTGTACAATACTACCATCGGGCTTTAGTTGTATAATATCATTAATAGACGACGATACACCTACTTGTTGTAAGGAATCGGTCGTTTGTGCATTGCTTAACTGAGTAAGTAAAATGCAAAAAAATACTAATAAATATGTTTTGATGTTATACAAGGTTGCGTTTTTTATTTTAAATAGTTTCAAACACAAGTGCTGCCTTTGCACTATATTCTAAGTCTTTACCAAGGTCAAAATTATCTTCGTCGTCTTGGTCGTATTTCCAAGTTATAACCGTGTCGGGACAGTTTAATTTGCAGGCATTTATTTTTTTAATAATATCTAAAAACACACGAGTGCTCGATGTGTTTATGTATTCTATTTCAAATGTTAGCTGAATGTTTGCGGGTAAATTTTGTGCAAATTCGTCTATCCAATTTATTACAGGAGTATAAAAATGAGTAATGTTTTCGGGGATAGATACACCTTTTACCCAAAGTAATCCATTGGTGTTAAAATTTATTTCGGGAGTTTCGTCGGTTGAATGAATAAGTAAATTTTTCATTGTATTTGATTAATTTAGTTGTTAAATTTTTATATGTTTATAATTGTTTCGGCTTGTGTAAGCAAAGCTACTATTTGGTCGGACGTTGCTAAAACTCGCAAGTATAACTCGTTGCACTTTGCTACATCGTTATTTTTTTTGCACACCAATATATCTTTTATTAGTTGATGCAAAGTTATATGTTCGGCTTCAAACTCCTGCATTACGGCTATGTGTCCGTATTTAATTTTACCTTCGGTGTAGTACCATTTGCCTAAATCGCAGTGTAGGTGGCTTACAGCTTGTGCTTCGGTAAGCGTACCTTTATCTTGTAAAAAATCGGCAATAACATTTTTCCAGTTTAAATGTTTTTGTTTTGCACTCGAAAAATCTACACGTTGTATGCTTGTATTTAGCTTAAAGGCTACTACAGTTATATCATCAGTTTGCTGATGGTGTGCTATATGTGTTACAATTTCTTGGTGTAAATTATTTTCTTTGTTAAGTCCATTTTCGGGAGCTATTGTTCTAAATAGTTCTATAGTTCTTTTTTTACTAAAACGCTTGTAGTTAGCGCCTCCCAACTGGTCTTGATAACCGTCGGTACTCATATAAAAAACTTCGTTGCCTGTAAATGTTATTGTTGTAGTTTCAAAATTAAAAATATCACTTCTATAGTCTCCAATAGATTTTCGTTGTCCTTTTATATAAAACTCTTCTTCGTTATCAAAATAGAGTAAGCCTAAACCTGCGCCAGCAAATTCTAACTTACGGTTCTGCTTATCAATAACGCAAAGGGCTATTTCCATACCATCGCGCATTATATCATCGCCGTGTTTGTTGTTTAGTGATAAATAAATACGCTCATCGAGCTTACTTAGTATTTCGGCAGGGTTAGTAGTTTTTTCTATAACTATAATTTGTTCCAACACAAGACTACCTATCAGCGTTAAAAATGCACCTGGAACACCATGCCCTGTACAGTCGGCCACTGCTATAAAGGTAAAGCCATTTATTTCTTTTGCCCAATAAAAATCGCCACTTACAATATCTCGTGGTTTAAAATATACACACACATCGTTAAATATGGTGTTCATATTTTTTAGGTTAGGGAGTATAGCACTTTGTATGTTTTGCGCATAGTTTAAACTATCAATAGTGTCTTTGTTTTTTTCTATTAGTTCGTTCTTTAACTCTACTTGTTGCATAGCTACCGATAGTAATGCCGTAAATGAATTAAGGCTTTGCAATTCAGCATTGCTTAGGTCAAACTCATGGTCAAACGATACGTTTAGTAAACCTATTAATTTGTTGTTACTTAAAATAGGTAATACTACGTAGGATAGTACACCGTAGTTAAGTTCCTCAATGTCTGATACTGATTTGTTAGGTGTGGTAGCTAAGTTTTTTTGTATAAATATTTCGCCCTTAGCTACCCTACTATAACTACTGGTTTCGGTAGCTATTAGGCGTGTTTTTACAAATATTTCGTTAATGAGTGTGTAGCCCGTAAAGGTGGTGTTACGTTCATCAAGGCTATATAGTGCTATACGATTACAACCTTTGGTTTGATTTTTTATAAAGCCTAAGGCATCAGTTGTAATGTCGTTAAACGATAACGAGTTTATTAATTTTTTTTGAAAACTGCTCTGAAACTCCAACTCTCTAGCATTTTGAGCCAGTACATTACGGTCGTTTACCTTATCGGTAATATCAGTAAGTACTTCTATTTGTTGTTCTACGTTACCAGCGTCATCAAGTACTACGGTATTGTTTATTTCTACCCATTTTTTATTTTTGAGGTAAGTGTAGGTTTCTATTTCTTTGGTAAACCCAGTTTTGCTCACCTCATCTATTTCGGTTGAAAATTGTTCGTCGTTAGCGTTAAATAGGTCGCGCGGGCGCTTGCCTACTAAGTTATCAAGTGATATTTCAAACATGGCTAAATAGCCTTCGTTAGCCCATATTACCTGGCCAATATTATTGGTAATAAGGACACCATTGTTGGTTTTTTGTGCTACTATAGAAAGTTGTTTAAGTTCTAATTCGGTTTTCTTTTTTTGAGTAATATCAGTGCATATACCTGATGATTTAATGTACTCACCTAATTCATTTTTAATACCAAAACTTTTTTCAAATATCCATTTTACCTCATTATTTATTTTTATGCGATATTCTATTTCGTAAAAGCCTTCTAATTCTATTTTTTTGTGCGCTAATAATATTGCAGGTTTATCTTCGTCTAAAATATAGTTTTTCCAATAATTATTAGTTTCATAAAATGCTGTTGCATTCACCCCTAATACTCGTTCACATGATGCACTTATGTAAATAATTTTGTTGGTTTGCAAGTTGTGTAGCCAAAATACATCGTCAATTGTTTCATTCAATAATCTAAAATTACTTTCACTTTCTTTTATTTTCGCTTCTGCTTTTAGGCGCTTTTCTGTTTCTGTTGTTATAGAAATAATATCGGCAATGGTGCGCACAAAATTTACGTCTTCTGTATCCCATGTAGTATATTCCTCCGTTTTTTCGCAGCATATTAAGCCCATAAGTTCGCCGTTGGTAAACAGAGGAATATCTAATAATGATTTTATGTCATTATCGTCATAGGCGCAAAATTCTTTAGTATATTCATTATCGCATACGTTGTGGGCTATTATGGTTTTACCTTGTGCTAAGGCATTAAAATAAGTAGGGAAATCAGTATCTTTAAGTATTTCTCCTTCATCAAATGTATTGGTGTTACTTAGTAGTACTTTGGCACATACCAATGTATTTTCGTTGTATTTCCATACACTTACACGGTTAGTTTTTAGGCTTTGTGCAGTTACTGTAAGTATGTTGCTTAATATGCTATCAAAGGTTTCGTTACTGGCATTGGGTTTGGTGGTAAGGCTGTTAATAATAGCATTGTAATTAAGCGTTTTTTCTTGTCGTTTAGTATTTATCAACTCATTATTTTTGAGCGAAGTAATATCCCTTACTATAGCCGAATAGCCTACTATTTCGCCTGCATCATTACGTTTTACATTTACTTTTTGCGATACCCAATGTGCAGTATTTTTTTTGCCCACTACAGGAAATTCTATTATATCAAAGTAGTTGGTATTTGCACTTACATTAGCATAAAACGAACCTACTTTAAACTTATAATCAGCATGTACCAAGTGTGTAAAGTGCTTACCAATAAGTTCTTGTGGCGTGTAACCAAGGCTACGAGTTACTACATCGTTTACAAACGTAAATATACCCAAAGCATTAGATTCGTATATAATGTCCGATGCGTTTTGTACTATATTTTTGTATTGTTCTTGTACATTTATTTGCTCTGTTACATCTTGCCCTATACCTACAAATACATCGTCGCCTTGTTTTTTATCTATCCATTGTATGTATTTAAAACTACCGTTTTTTGTTTTTAATTTTCGGGTGTAAATTTTCCCTTCTACATATTTTTTATTGTAATCAATAGCTTCAAAATCACCATCTTGTGTAAGGTTAAAAAAGCCTTCGCCCATTACTTCTTGTGGTGTGTAGCCCAAAAAACTAATAACATTATCACTACAAAAAGACACATGTCCCCACTTGTTGGTAGCTATTATTAATGAGTTGCCGTTGTGTACAATATTGTTGGCAAAAAGCAGCTTTTGGCGAGAATTAACTACACCCAAACGCCATACAAAATTGAGGTTGAACATAGCCACCAACGAGTATAAATACACTAAGTTGAGCTGTAGTGGCATAATCTGCGTAAACAATAAACCAAAAAACGTAAGGAATATAATACTTATAAAAATGTAAAAGTGTTTGGACGAATTAAATATACTGTACGAAAAAAATATGGCTATTAAAAACTGACTGTACGTAGTTAATTCAAACGGAAAATAAATACATTGAAACGTAAAAAAACTTGCATAAAACAAAAAGAAGGTCATAAATATTGTACGTATATTTTTTTGAAATGCCTTATTAGTACCGCTTATAAAGTAAATACTCAAAGCTGCACTACCAAGTATTACGCTAAGTATCAATTCGCTTTTGCTTTTAAGATGAAATGTATCTATAAAAAATTCGAGAATAGGAAACAGAAAAGCCAGTATTAAAAAATACTGACGTGTTTCTATTAAGTTAATTGCATCTTCAGTATTAACATTGCGCAATGCAGAGGTATCCTGAGTTACTTTTTTTAATATAAAAAAAAGCAAAGTAGCCGAGCCAATAAGTATAGGCAATACATACCACCATTGCACATTAAGTTGCGATAGTGCAATGCTAAAATTGCTTGCGGTATCAGCAACGGGTAGTAAAGGCGTAAGTAATAGTTGAATAACGGATAAAAGTATAAGCATGTATTATATAGTTACGTGTGATAATAATCTTGCTAAAATACACAATATACTATAGTTATGCAAAGCTATTTAGCGTAGTATTATTGCATTTTATCTAATGTGTAATTAGTATAAAGTGCAACAAAAACGCTATAAACTAAGGTGTACAAATAGTTATTTTATTAAAACAAAATGTTTATCAGTAATATACACTAAGTATTACTTGCAATACAATGTAGCAAGTACGCTACATTCATTTTGCCATTGCAACTCGCTTTGTGCGTGTAGCAAAGCGTTGGTGTAGTTGGCATTTGCTACTTTTTGTATAGTAGTGGCAATGTCTTGCGGGTTGTGCGATGGCGTAATTTCGCCTACATTATAGTTACGTATAATGGTTGCTAATTCTATCAAATTGCTAGATACTACTGGTATGCCAGCGTGTATGTAGTCAAACAATTTGTTGGGCAAACTATATTTATAATTTAAGTTAGTGTCTTTATCCAACGTTATGCCTACGTTAGCAATGCGTGTATAGTGCATAAGTTCATTATATGCAATGCGTGGCAGTAATTGTACACGTTGTTGCAAATTATGTTTAATAATTAACTGTTGTATAGCAGGTATAGCATCGCCCGAACCTATAATAAGCAATAGGTAATGAGTAGGTAAATGTTGCATTGCAAGCACCGCTTCTTCAGCGCCTCGGTCTATATTAATACCTGCACCTTGTAGTATAATTATTTTTTGTGCGGAGCTAAAGCCCAATTCTTCACGTGTTTTTGTAGCTGCGGTAAGTGGTGTAAATAGTGGAATATTGCGCACTATATGTACTTTGTTACCATATAGTTGTGTATATATATTAGCAATAGAAGCATTAACAGTATATACATTTTTTAGTTTAGGAAAAATGTATTGTTCTATACGCAACCATGTGTTTTTGGCAAATGCGTTGTGTGCTAATTCGGGTACTTCGGTAAAATATTCGTGCGTGTCGTAGTACAATGCACCGCCTTTGCACTTATGTGCTACATAGTTGGCAAGTAGCGTATCTAGGTCGTTGGCGAGTAAGCAGTCCCATTTTTTAAACAATAAATATATACACAAACGCAAATTATACTCGGCATAAAACAATGCGCCAGTAGTACACCACAACTTAAATCTATGTATAGTATAGCTACGCTCCACAGTAGGACTACTGGGTAGTACACGCCCTATAAGCACTACATTATAATTATTGTTTTGCAAAAAACTACATACTTTGTGTACTCTTTGGTCGCTCGCCAAATCGTTGGTAACACTTACTATTATTGTTTTTTTAGGAGGGGTATTGTCCATTTGTGTACATTAAAATTATACGTAATTCGTAATTTTTAATTCGTAATTGATACTGCCTATTTTTTTTTACTTTCTTTTAAATAAGCTGCTTCGCTGTGTTTTTTGGCTTCGTTTATAAAGCATACACGTTGCGCAGGCGTAAGGTTAGGTAGTGTTTTGGATAAGCGATGTATAGCTATTAATGTATGTTGTGCTTCTGTATGTTTATTTTGATTAATATAACAATCGTACAGGTTCATTTGGTAGGCAATATTATCGGGGTGTTTTTTAGTAAGCGTTAAGCAATACACTTCCGATTTGTTGTAATTATGTTCTACTTCGCCATATATTTTAGCCAAAAAATAAGTGCATTCGGTAGCTATAATAGCATCAGTACTTTTAGTGCCTTTTTGTAATAAGGCAATGCCCTTAGCCATAGAGCCTGCGGGCATAGTAGCTAAGTAAGGGCGTGTAATAGGTTTGTTAATTTGGCTGTACTCCACAAAATAATACAATAATGCTGTTTGTATGGTAAAGGCCTCAAATACGTCTTCCTTGCCTACACATTTTTGTATGTAATCTATGCTTTTATTTAGGTTTAATAAGCCTTTTAGGTATTCGCCCTCCAGTAAATTTAAACGAGTTTTAAACGCATACGCATTAGCAAGTACATATAAATTTTCGTTGCTTAATAGTGTTAATTTATTTTTGCCAGTGGTTAAGTTAGTAATTATTTCGTTAGTGCCAGCGTTAAATTTAGCTCTAAGTAGTTTGTCTTTATCGTTACCAGTAAGTATTTGCCACCAATAATAATTAACATATATAAGCGTACTCCAATTACTTCTATTGGTTTTAGTAGCGTAGTTACGCAGGAGTGTATCCGCCTTTGCAAAATTATAATTGTATATGCTTTGGTGTACTTCTTGCGTAGCGTTATCAAACGAAAGTTGAGTAAACCCTTTGGTAATAAACGTTTGAGCGTTAGCAACACAAGTATTCACAACAATAAGTGCAACTATAACTATTATGCTTCGTGTGCTTGTATATATACCGTGGCTGTTTCGCATAGTTCGTTGTACCAAGGTTCGCCAAACTTGCGAATTAATGGTTCTTTTAAAAATTGATATACTCTTACTTTAAGTTTTTCGCCATTGGTACAGGCTGCTGCACATATACTCCATTTATCGTAGTTAGCAGCTATAAGGCGTGTGTTTTCTATTAATCGTATGGGGTACAAGTGGCAACTTATAGGCTTGTACCATTCGGTTTCGCCGTTTTTGTAGGCTTTTTCAAACGCACATTTAGCAGTACCATCTTGTTCAAAATAGGTATATACACAGTGCTTACCGTCCATAAGTGGTGTGCCTAGGTCGCCATCGCTATCTATTACCGATAAGCCTTGCGCTTCAATGGCAGCAATGCCTTCGGCGGGTATATATTTTTTGGCAACTGGATAAGCCTTTGCCAATAATTCTTTTTCGTGTTCGTAAAGTGGGGCACCACTATCGCCGTGTACACAGCATGCACCCTTACAGGCGTGCAGGTCGCACACAAATTGTTTTGAAATAATGTCTTCCGACACTAATACTTCGCCTATTGCAAGCATACTTAAATTTGGTTATTTTGTTATGTGGTAAATGTAGTAGATATAAAGCTAATAATGTAAAAAAAAATGAGTGATAGTACTCATTTGCTATTAACGAATTGATGTTTAAAACTAATAGCGCATTGTTATATAG
>JBEBIC010000248.1:0-3997 GCA_040080595.1 Bacteroidia bacterium
TAAGAGACAGTTGCATCGCCGTAGGTTAAAAACTTATAGTTTTCTTTTATAGCTGTTTTGTATGCTTCTACTACTAAATCGTGTCCTCCAAAGGCGCTAGTCATCATATATAATGTAGATTCGGGAGTATGAAAGTTAGTTACCATACAATTGGCAATACTAAAATCGTAAGGAGGAAATATAAATTTGTTTGTCCAGCCATCATAAGGCTTTAGCAAACCATTGGTAGATACGCTACTTTCAACAGAACGCATAACGGTAGTACCTACGGCACATATACGCTTACCCTCTTCAATAGCACGGTTTACACGGTTGCAGGTAGCTTCGGGTATTATGGTTTGTTCGCTGTCGGTTTTGTGCTTGGTTAAGTCTTCTACCTCTACCGTACGGAAAGTTCCCAAACCTACGTGTAGTGTTATATATGCCAAATCGCAGCCTTTAATCTCCAATTTTTTAAGTAATTCGCGGCTAAAGTGCATACCTGCTGCTGGTGCAGCTACAGCGCCTTCGTGCTTAGCAAATACGGTTTGAAAACGCTCAGTATCGCTCTCGTTTATTTCACGTTTGATGTATTTGGGTAATGGAGTTTCGCCCATATCATTTAATACACGTCTAAACTCTTCGTAATCGCCATCAAACAAAAAGCGCAATGTACGCCCACGCGATGTAGTGTTATCAATAACTTCGGCAACTAATGTATCGTCGTTACCAAAATAAAGTTTATTACCAATACGAATTTTACGTGCAGGATCAACTAGTACGTCCCAAAGGCGACTTTCGGCATTTAATTCACGTAGCAAAAATACTTCTATTTTAGCACCTGTTTTTTCTTTGTTGCCGTACATACGTGCAGGAAACACTTTTGTATCGTTAAATAAAAACACATCACCATCGTCAAAATAGTTAATAATGTCTTTAAATTTTTTATGTTTTATAGTACCCGCTTTACGATCCAAAACCATTAGCTTACTTTCGTCGCGGTTTTTTGCAGGGTTTTCGGCTATTAGCTCCTTAGGGAGATCAAACTTAAAATGTGATAACTTCATAATATTACGGTATTAGAAATTGGTTTATAATTAAGTTGCAAAAGTAATGTTTTTTTGAGACGAAACGTAATTATAAATAATGGTAGTAATTAATACTGTTTTTTAACCCAGATTGCCTATTACTTAATGTGTAATTAGTTAAATAATTGTAGCCAACTACGTTACACCACCAATACACAACTTTAAAACTGGCTAAAATTTACTAATATATTATGTAGTGCATTCGTGGCATAATTTATAAAACAACAACACTACTATTTAACGTACACCAGTTTTAAATTTACTTATTGCATTGCGTGTAAAATCACTAACAACAAGCTTTCCGCTCATTTGCGCACGCTCTATAAGTAAGGTATCCCAATGTTCGCAACCTTGCCACATAGCCGTTTTAAGCATAGCCATAGCTTGGGGGTTACTTGTGGCTAATTGTGTTGCTAATGCACGTATAGCAGCGTCCATATCTGCTATTGTTTCAAAAGTATCGGCATACATTGCTTTTTCCTTTGCCCACGTGGCATTGCGCCATTCGGTAGCATTTATGGTAAGTTCGCAAAACGGACCTTTACCTATTTTACGCTCTACCGCTGGACCTACTACAAATGGGCCAATACCTACGGCTAACTCGCTTAACTTTACCGATGCGGTGTTTAACCCATAGCAATAATCGGCACTACAGGCTATGCCCACACCACCACCTACGGCTTTGCCTTGCACACGTGCTATTACAAATTTTGGAGCTTTGCGCATAGCATTTATTACGCCTGCAAACCCACTAAAAAAGGTAGTTCCTGTAGCGGCATCGTCTATGCTAATAAGCTCATCAAACGACGCACCTGCACAAAATGTTTTATCGCCTTCGCTTTTTAGTACTATTACTTTAGCTTGAGCGTTGGCGCCCATGGCTTCTATTTGGCGGGCTAACTCTCGTAAGTTTTCGCCTGGTAAGCTGTTGCTTTGTGGATGATAAAAACTAATAGTTCCTATTCCGTTTTCAATAGTTGATGTTATAGTTCCTTGTTGCATTATATATTTTTTTTTAGTTAGCACAAAGCCCTGCATGAGTTTCATACAGGGCTTTAAGTTCGTTGTTTAGTTATGATTTTTTATAATTAAACGGTTTGTTTTTAAATGTAATTTTTAATTCGTAATTATTACGTACCTAATATACCCGAACCGCCCGATATTTGAGCCGCATTTACAATAAGTGTAGGTATTTGAGGCTCATTGGTAATAATGGTTTGCTCCATACTTCCACCAATAAATGATGGCATTGCACCATTATCATCGTTTACAATTGCTATCAAATCAGCATCTACTGTTACGCTATATTTAATAATGTTTTTTACAAAATTACCTTTTTCGGCAGTGCTTACTTCGTATTCTACACCTGCGTTTTCAAGTACTGCTTCGGTAAAACCTATGTTACGGTTTATGTCGTTTATCAAAAACTCATCGCTTACAGGAGGCACTATTATAAATACTTTTGCTTGTAAGTTTTTAGCCATAGTAGCTACCAAACGTACTTTTTGTTTAGTATCTTTACTTAGGTCTAAAGGGCATACTATACGGTCGTAAGGTGTAAATGGTTCTTTTTCTTGCACTACTATAAATGGTACACGGCTTTTGGTTATTACTTTAAGCGCATTACTACCAGTTAAAAACTGCATACCTCTTATACCATGCGTACCCATTACTATCATACGTGCTTCTTCGCGCTTAGCTACATTAGCTATATCATCAAAAATATTACCTAACTCAACCACTGCTCTACATACTATATTATGCTCGGCAGTAACTGCAGTTGCAACTTTAGCAAGCTGTGCTTTTGCATCTTCAGTTTCTTCAGCTTTTGTAACAACGTGTAATAAAACTATTTCTCCTTTTAGCGTTTCAATTAATTTTACTGCATGTTTTACTGCATTGTCCGCTATTTTTGTAAAATCGTGCGGTACTAATATTATGTTCTTGCTCATTTTTTATGATTGTTTTATTATTATTGGTCGCAAAATTAGTGTTTTATTTTGAAATTATACTATTAAAGCACTGCATTTTTTTATTACTCTGCTATTAATTTGTATAATATGGGTTTACTTGGCGTAGCATCGTTGTGAAACGGCGCTATCATTATGTTTAGTATATATGCGCCATCGGTAATTTGGCTTGGTACATATATCATTTCGGTAATGGTATTTGCATTGGGGTGCGCAGGATAATTCCAAAACGCATGGTGTGTAGCCAGTACACCATTATCTACTTCTTTATCTACACTTGGCAAATCTAATAGCAAATGCTGTATGCCTCGTTTATGTAGTAACTCCACACATTCCACAGCTATATAGGTAGCGTTGGTGTTAGCATAATTACAATGTAATTTAGCATCGGTATTGGGTAACGTGCGTAGTACAAGTGCCGTAGGTGCATACTTTGGGTTAATGGTATGTAGTGCTGCGGCTAGTTGTGTAGCTGTTAGTACACTATCGCCATTATTCATTATTTGTGGTGTAATACTGACTAACTGTGCCAAATGATGTGTTTGTACCAATACCTCATTAATACTATAAAACTCCTTACTTATATGCCCCACACACTCGGTATGCGTACCATTGCCGTGCGGATTAAAACTAATGTTTCTAAAATTTACATTGCCACCTAAGTTTACATCGCCCACAAAACCATTGGCTATTACGGGGCTTATCGCAATATCATCAACATACCATGCCTTTGCCCTATTATTGCCACTTACAAGCGGCATACTAATATCAATAGGTTGTGCCAAATTTATTTTTACGGTACTATTATTGGGTAGTGTTATGGTTGCAAGCATACTATTTTAGATTTAAAATTATAATAGGGTAAACATAACTCAAAAATCATAATTAAATAAAAATTTTTGTATTCAAATAAAAAAACTACATTTGCACTTGTAATAGAATAAGAGGGGAAAGTAATAT
>JBEBIC010000249.1:0-3988 GCA_040080595.1 Bacteroidia bacterium
CCCTGACGGAGGAACAGTAGTAGCAACGCTTACTTGCGGTCCTAACCATGGTACTGCCACTACTACCGTAACAGGTAACGAAGTATGTATTACTTACACACCAAACTTAAACTACAACGGTTTAGATACCTTGTGTTTAACAGTGTGTAATGGTACTACCTGCGATACTATACAAGTACCAGTAGTAGTAACACCAGTAATAGACACTATTAAAATACCTACTACAACAATAACAACTCCTGAAGACAGCACAACTACAGTATGTGTAACTGTACTAAACCCTGATGGTGGAACAATAGTAGCTAATTTAACTTGCGGTCCTAATCATGGTACAGCTACTACCGTTGTAAATGGTAACGAAGTATGTATAACTTACACACCAAACTTAAACTACAACGGTTTAGATACCTTGTGCTTAACAGTGTGCAATGGTACTACCTGCGATACTATACAAGTGCCAGTAGTAGTAACGCCAGTAATAGACACTATAAAAGTACCTAACACTACTATTACAACACCACAAGACAGCACAATAACAACTTGTGTAACGGTTGTAAATATTGATGGAGGAGCATTAACCCCAACTATAACTTGTGGCCCTAACAATGGTACTGCTACTACTACCGTAACAGGTAACGAAGTATGTATAACTTACACACCTAATGCAGGGTACAACGGTTTAGATACCTTATGCTTAACAGTGTGTAACGGTGCTACGTGCACAACTATCAACGTGCCAATACTAGTAACACCACGTCCACCGCTTAATTATGTAATAGCTAATTTTGATACAGCAAGTGTTGTAAACGGAACATCAACAACTATTAACGTACAAGCTAACGATTCGTTGAGTGGATTTGGAAGCATAACTATTAATACTAATCCAACACACGGAACAGTAGTAATAAATGCTAATGGAACTATTACCTATACAGCTAACGAAGGCTATATTGGTAATGATACATTTATCTATTTATTGTGCAACAATGGTACGCCAGTTATGTGCGATACCGCAATAGTATATATTAATGTGTTGGATAAAAACGAACTGGAAATACCAGAAGGCTTTAGTCCAAATGGCGATGGTACTAACGACTTGTTAGTAATAAAAGGCATTACTAAATATCCTAACAATAACTTTAAAATGTTTAATCGTTGGGGTAATATAGTGTATGAAGCCAATGGTTACATAAACGATTGGAACGGTACATCTAACAAAGGCTTTACTGTAGGCGGAGATGCCTTGCCAGTAGCTACTTATTTCTATATATTAGATTTAGGTGTAGAGGGTAAAGCGCCAATTAAAGGCTATATTTATTTGAATAAATAATTTAGGTAACATAATTCCACAACAAAAAAGTGCAGATAATTTATCTGCACTTTTTTGTTAATAATACATGGTGTTTGTGTAGTACTATTTATTCAAATTAATTATAATTTACTCCATCAAGGTGTAACTTGTGCTGCGTCCGCCTGCAGTGTCTTTTTTGAGAATAGCTTTATGTATTAAATCCTGTATATCTCGCAGGGCAGTATCGGCAGAGCATTTGGTTATTTTAGCCCATTTAGACGAGTTTAATTTTCCATCAAAGCCATCAAACAATTTATTTACTATTAAACGTTGGCGTTCGTTAATAGCTGTGTTACTATGCTTGTCCCAAAAGATGGTTTTGTTGCCTACACGCTTTAGTACTTCGTTGCTTGCATTTATGGCATTGTTAAGGCAATGCAAGTACCACAGTAACCATTCGGTAATGTCTAGTGTGCCACGTTGTGTTTTTTCTAAAATAGCGTAATAGGCTTTTCGCTCTATACGTATTTGTGCACTCATACTATAATAACGTTGTCGTCCGCCATCGGCTTTGGCAAGTTGCATATCTGCCAAAGCCCTTGCTATACGTCCGTTTCCGTCGTCAAAAGGATGTATAGTAACAAACCAAAAATGTGCAACCGCCGATTTTATTACCACATCTAAGGTATTTTCGGTAGTAAACCAGTTCAAAAATAATTTCATATCAGCAGCCAAACATTCAGCACTTGGTGCTTCGTAATGTATGCGCTCCTTGCCCATAGCGCCCGACACTATTTGCATAGGTCCGTTTTTATTATTGCGCCAATTGCCCACAGTTATTTTGTGCATGCCACTACGCCCAGTAGGAAACAAGGCTGCATGCCAGTTGCACAAACGTTTTTTGTTTAATGGTTGAGTATAATTTTGGGTAGCGTCTAGCATCATTTCCACTACACCATCAGTGCTTCTATCAGTAGGTATTAAGCCTGCTATATCCATACCTAGCTTTCGGGCAACAGACGAACGTACTTCGTCTTTGTTTAATAATTCGCCCTCTATTTCCGACGATTTTAAAACATCTATTATTAATGTGTTTAAGTTAGTTTCGTTTTGATGTGTAAAACCTAACATTTGCATACGCCCTGCTAAATGCCCTTGCTTGTACCTAACTTTAGTAAGCATAGGTAGTATAGCCGTATTATTCCACGTAAAGTTGGGCCATTTTTTTAGTTCATGTATGTATTTGTTCATTTTATTCTCCGCTTATATGCGGTAAATATAATTAGTATTCTCCGCATTCACAAGTTTATTCTCCGCATATATGCGGAGAATAAACTTGTGAATCTCCGCAGGATGAGTTTGCTGCCATTTTGTTTTGGTAGCTAAGTTTATGTGCTGTGTTTTTAGTTATTCACGCTTTGGTGGCTGTATTTCGGCTTTGCTCAATAACCAAGTCGAAGCTCTGGTCGTATATAGGCTTCGGTAAACTTGGTTGCTGAGCTTGCCGAAGTACAGCCACCGTGGTGTAATTGTATGAATCTCCAAAGAGTGAATGCCAGTAACACCCAATCGCAATAAGGGAGTGTGCTCCCTTGTTTACCAACACGGCTACTTATTTTTGCTTTAGCCGTTCTACCTCTGCCTCTAGTAGTTGTACGTATTTTTCGCGGTATTGGTCGCTTTTAAGGTTAAATACGCTTTCCTTAGCACCAGCACCTAGTGCATTAGTACTATGTTGTAAATTAAACACTTGACTAGCATCAAAGTTAAGTATTTGAGGTACTTCTACCTGTAGCACGCTGGCTATTTTGTATATTTTGGTAATAGATAAATCCACCTCGCCACGCTCTACTTTGCTGTAGCCACTAAGGCTCATGCTTAGTTCTTCGGCCATTTGCTCGCGAGTAATGTTTTTTAGCTCTCTAAATTTTTTTATACTGTCGGATATTTTTTGTAGCATTTCGTTCATTTTATAGTAGTTATATACCGCTAAAGTAGCAAAATAATACATACGGTGGTTTATTACAACCAATTAATATAGGGTTTGGCGTTGTGTATGGCTATGTTTGTTATACAACAAGGGTAGCCGAAAACTTGGTATAGAGTAGGTGGGATTAAAATATGAATTCGAATGAAGTACGTAAATATAATTTATAAAGATCTTAGTTTTTCATCTCAAATTTTTTTAGAAAAAACCGAAAGTAAGAGCATTGGAGAAAAAGAATATTTTTGGGAAATTATAAATGAAAAATTATTTCTGATTAATAAAAAAAAACATGAAGAAAAACACTTTGCTGATTGGATTAATTGTGTATTATTTCTTCAGAGTGAAGAACTTAATGTTTACAGCGAATTATATAACAAAAACGAAGTCTTTTTAGAAATTAAAAATGGTTTAATTGTATCAAAAAAAATAAAAGCGGAATTGAACATAAAGCTTTCAAATTATTTCGAATCATTTAATAAAATTTTATACGGACGCTTCCCCTATCGAGTTTTGGATTTTAGACTTTATTTACGAGATTTAATACATGATTTAATTTTCAACAAACAAAACGAATTTAAATTAACTTTTAAAAATATTGATGAAAGAAGTCCCGTTTTCCCACTTGTAGACGCAACTAGAAAATATATACGCAATAGACCCAGTCTTTCAGAATTTACTATAGGCAAAAATTTTTTGTTTTTATATTTTAT
>JBEBIC010000250.1:0-3969 GCA_040080595.1 Bacteroidia bacterium
GTACTCACAAATCTAAAGAACGTTCTGAAATATCAGCAACAACCAAAAAACTAAAACGTCAAAAAGGTACAGGAGGAGCTCGTGCAGGTTCTAAAAACTCACCATTATTTGTGGGTGGAGGTAGAGCATTCGGACCTCGTCCTCGTAACTATACTTTCAAATTAAACAAGAAAGTAAAAGATTTGGCTCGTAAGTCAGCTTTAAGCTACAAAGCAAAAGAAAATAACATTACTTTAGTTGAATCTTTCAATTTTGACAAGCCTAAAACCAAAGAATTTATCTCTTTAGTAAGTAATTTGAATCTTTCTGGTCAAAAAACGTTATTTATATTTGATGATATGAATAAAAATGTATATTTGTCGTCTAGAAACATACAAAGAGTACAAGTAATGGCCGCAAGTCAGTTAAATACTTACGACATTCTTAACGCTAAAAAACTTGTATTAGTTGAAGGAGCTATTGCTAACATAGAAAAAATGTTAAATTAAAATGGAAGGAATAATATTAAAACCAATTGTTACTGAAAAATATACTAAGTTAGCTACAACGCTAAATCAGTATGGTTTCATCGTAACTAAAAATGCGAACAAAGTTGAGATTAAAAAAACTATCGAGAAAATGTACGGTGTTACAGTTGATTCTGTAAATACTCAAAACTATCGTGGTAAATTCAAATCTAGATACACACGTTCGGGTATAGCTAGTGGTTTTGCTAAGAAAAACAGAAAAGCAATAGTAACCTTAAAGAAAGGTGAAACAATAGATTTTTATAGTAATATTTAAGTAAGATGGGATTAAAGAAATTAAGACCCTTAACGCCAAGTTTACGTTTTAAAGTAGCAAATACTTTTGACGAAGTTACAGCTGCAAAGCCTGAAAAATCTCTATTAGATAAAATATCTAAATCAGGAGGTCGTAACAACACTGGTAAAATGACTATGCGCTACATAGGTGGTGGTCATAAGAAAAGATACCGTATCATTGATTTTAAAAGAGATAATCAAGGAGTAAAAGGTACTGTTAAAACAATAGAGTATGATCCTAACCGTTCAGGCCGTATTGCTTTAATTTACTTTGTAAACGGAGATAAACGTTATATACTTGCTCCAGCAGGTTTAAAGGTAGGTCAAACTATCGAAGCTGGCGAAAATGTAGCGCCTGAAATTGGTAATACTTTACCTTTATCAGTTATCCCTCTTGGTTCTTCAATACACAATATTGAATTAAAACCAGGACAAGGTGGTAAAATAGTACGTAGTGCAGGTGCTTCAGCTACATTAGCTGCTCGTGATGGTAAATACGCTATTATTAAGTTACCTTCAAGCGAAACACGTATGATTTTATCTACATGTGTAGCTACTATAGGTTCAGTTTCAAATCCTGACCATAGTTTAGAGGTAAGTGGTAAAGCAGGTCGTTCTCGTTGGTTAGGTACTCGTCCAAGAACACGTCCAGTAGTGATGAATCCAGTAGATCACCCTATGGGTGGTGGTGAAGGTCGCGCTTCAGGTGGACACCCACGCTCTCGTAACGGAATTCCTTCTAAAGGCTATAAAACTAGAGCTCCTAAGAAGTATTCTAATGATTATATTATTCAACGTAGAAAAAAATAGATAAGGAATGGCTCGTTCATTAAAAAAAGGCCCATTCATTGATGTTAAACTTGAAATGAAAGTTGACAAAATGAATGAAGGATCAAAGAAAACAGTGATTAAAACTTGGGCACGTCGCTCTACAATTTCACCAGATTTTGTAGGACATACGTTTGCAGTTCACAACGGAAATAAGTTTATACCAGTTTATGTTACCGAAAATATGGTAGGTCATAAATTAGGCGAATTTTCTCCAACAAGAACTTTCCGCGGTCACTCAGGAAATAAAAATAAAAAATAAAATAGGACAATAAAATGAGTGTTAGAAAACATAATGCAGCTGAAGCTCGTAAAGAAGCTAGAAAGAGCCAGTATATTGCTAAATTAAACAACTGTCCAACATCACCTCGTAAAATGCGTCTAGTTGCCGATATGGTACGTGGCAAGAGTGTGAATGAGGCATTAGCATTATTAAAATTCTCAAGTAAAGAAGCTAGTATCCGTTTGGAAAAGCTAGTTAAATCTGCGGTTGCCAATTATCTTCAAAAAAATGAAGGGGCTCGTCTTGACGATGCTAATCTTTTTGTAAGTACTATCTTTGTAGATAGCGCTACAATGTTGAAACGTTTAAGAACTGCGCCGCAGGGTAGGGGATATCGAGTTAGAAAACGCTCGAATCATGTAACTGTAATTTTAGGACAAAAATAATTAATAGAATGGGACAAAAAGTTAATCCAATTGGATTCCGTTTAGGAGTTATACGTGGTTGGGATTCAAATTGGTTCGGTGGTAAAAACTACGCCGACAAAATTGCCGAAGATTTTAAAATCAGAGGATATCTAAATGCACGTCTTTCTAAAGGAAGCATATCTAAAATAGTTATAGAACGTACCTTAAAATTAATTACTGTTACAGTACATACTTCTCGCCCAGGCATTATCATCGGTAAAGGTGGTAAAGAAGTAGATAAATTGAAAGAGGAATTAAAGAAAATTACTTCTAAAGATGTTCAAATAAATATATTTGAAATTAAACGCCCTGAGTTAGATGCTAAAATAGTAGCTGATTCAATTGCTCGTCAAATTGAAGGTCGTATATCATATCGTAGAGCTATTAAAATGGCAATATCATCAGCAATCCGTATGGGTGGCGAAGGTATTAAAGTGAGTGTAGCTGGACGTTTAGGAGGTGCAGAGATGGCTCGTACAGAACATTTAAAGGAGGGTAGAACTCCATTACATACGTTACGTGCAGACATTGATTATGCAACTGCTGAGGCACATACAGCCTTTGGGCGTATGGGTTTAAAAGTATGGATATGTAAAGGTGAAATATATGGTAAAAGAGATTTATCTCCAAACCAAGGTCTTAATTCATTTAAAAATGAAGGCGGAAATACATCATCAAACGCAAAGCAAGGTGGGCAAGCAGCTCCAGGGAAATTCAACAAACCAAAAAGAAAAATTTAGTAATACTACAAGATGTTACAACCTAAAAAAACAAAATTCCGTAAGCAACACAAGATGAAGCAAAAAGGTGTAGCCAATCGTGGCGCACAATTAGCTTTTGGTTCTTTCGGTATTAAAGCGCTAGAAGGCACATGGCTTACTAGTCGTCAACTTGAAGCAGCTCGTGTAGCTGTTACTCGTTTTATGAAACGTGAAGGTCAAATTTGGCTACGTTTATTTCCAGACAAGCCAATTACTAGCAAACCTGCAGAGGTACGTATGGGTAAGGGTAAGGGAGCACCAGAATACTGGGTTGCAGTTTGCAAACCAGGAGCTATCATATTTGAAGCAGAAGGTGTACCAATGGAAGTAGCAAAAGAAGCACTTCGCTTAGCAGCTCAAAAACTTCCAATTGCAACTCAATTTTTAGTTAGAAGAGATTATTCATCTGAAGCATAATAAATAGATATGAAAACTGTAGATATAAAAGCGCTATCAGACCAAGAATTGGTATCAAATCTTGCTGAATTAAAATCACAATTAAATTCAATTAAATTTAATCACTCACTTTCTCCTTTAGAAAATCCTATGATTATCAGACAAAGAAGAAGAGTAGTGGCTCAACTTTTAACAGAGCTAACAGCTCGTAAAAATAGATAAGACATGGAATTATTAGAACGCAATCTTAGAAAAGAAAGAGTAGGAGTTGTTGCTAGCAATAAAATGGAGAAGTCTATAATTGTTGCTGTTGAACGTAAAGTTAAGCACCCTAAGTACGGTAAATTTATTAAACGTACAACCACTTTTTGTGCTCATGATGAAAAAAATGAATGCAGTATAGGTGATTTGGTTAAAATCATGGAAACTCGTCCAATGAGTAAAACCAAAAGATGGAGATTAGTAGAAATAATAGAGAAAGTAAAATAAAC
>JBEBIC010000043.1:0-16494 GCA_040080595.1 Bacteroidia bacterium
CATACTTTTTTGATGACAAAAACACCAAAATAAATAGCATCAATTTTGTCCACTTGAACTAAACATCTAAAAAACAGCATCAATTTTGTCCATTACGCCTAAAATAGCTGTAATACACCAACACATAATTGGTAGTAAACACGCTACTACTACGGTATATGTAGTTGCACTCTTTAAGCGTACCATTCTTGCAGGGGTTAATGTTGGTGGGGCTTATAGCCCAATCTTTTAAATTAGCACTACGTGCAAACAGTAGTTCGTAATCGGGAATTTGTTTTTCGTCAAACCAATTAAAATCAGTACGGTGTGCACACAAGGTCATGTAGTAATAGCCATCAGTGTGTTTTATAACATCTATATGCCATGGTACTAATGCTGTGTCTATACCAGCTATGGTTACTTGTGTACGTTTGGTTTTGTTCCATTTGTACAGACTTTTTGTGCTTATGTATTCAATGGTGTTTTTTGTTTTTGACCCATTATTATTTACATAAAATAGTACATAGCCTTTCTTTGGTGCAGGGCTTACACTTGGCGATACAATAAATGGGTCTTGTGTACCTAAATTTTTGTATTCTATAGCATTTTGTTTTTGCCAATGTACTAAATCTTTACTCGAAAGCTGCACTACGTTTTGCGAGTCGGGGTTAAATGTAGCTAAATAATGTAAGAGCCATTGTTGTTTTTTTGCATCAAATAAAAGGTCGGGGTCATCGTTGTGATTACGGTGCGGTTGGGGCTTTGTAGAGTCTATGTACGTAAGCGGAACTATTGGGTTGGTAAGAGAATCCACTGGAAAAAAATTAATTCCATTGTAGGAATAATACAAGCAAGGGTTCTCAAATTTATCTTGATAAAACGGATAAGGCGTATGCGCCATAAGAAACATATCCTTACCGTTTTTATCTTTAGTAAGTACTACATCGGGGTGCACGCTTTGCCCGCTACCGTCGTAGGTAGTTAATTTTAGTAGCGTATCGGCAGGCATTGCGTTTACTATGCTATCCAATGTTGTAGATTGAGCATACAACATAGTTGTACAACAACTTATAATTAATGCTAATGCAAAAAGGGGTTTAATACACCACATCATATTCGGTGCGCATTAATATGCCTTTGTGTTTTACTGCATTGTGCAATGCTTTGTAGTAGGGATAGGCTTCGCCAAGCATAGCACGGGAGTTGGCTTCGGTAGTTGATGCGCCCATTTTTTGCATTATTTTTTCAAACGGATTTATTTGTTTTGGCAAACTATATAGTTTATAGCTGTCTAATTTTGCCAGTGTAGCTGCGGTTGCTATGGCTTTATCTATACCACCAAGCTCATCAACTAATCCTATTTTTTGTGCGTCAATAGCTGTCCATACACGTCCTTGCCCTATACTATCTACTTGTGCTTTGGTCATGTGGCGACCTTCGGCTACACGGCTTATAAAATCATCATATATAGTTTCTACCTCTTGTTGTATAATAGCACGTTCTGTAGTAGTAAGCGCACGAGTAGTTGTACCTATATCAGCAAAACGTCCTGTTTTTACGGTATCTACAGTTATGCCTAATTTGTTGTTGAGCAAGCCACTACCATTCCATAATACACCAAACACGCCTATACTACCAGTAATGGTAGTAGGTTCGGCTATAATTTTATTGGCACAACAGGCTATGTAATATCCGCCCGATGCCGCTAAACCACCCATAGATACTACCACAGGTTTTACTTTTTTGGTAAGCAATACTTCTCGCCATATTATGTCGCTTGCCATACTACTTCCCCCTGGCGAGTTTACACGTAGCACTATTGCTTTTATGTTTTCGTCTAAGCGCGCTTCGCGTATGGCTTGCGCTATACGGTCGGAGCCTATGGTTTCATCATCGCCTTTACCACTTTCAATATCGCCATTAGCATACACTATGGCTATACGGCTTGTAGCAGTTGTACTTTTTTTAATAATGGTTGATGCGTAAGTGGTGTTTTCGTTAGCATCAATATAATTAGCTAATGAGGTAGTATTTATATCATCAGTATTTGTTACATCAACTTGCTTGGCAAGGCGCTCCAGCACTTGGTCTTTGTACAATAGTCTATCTACTAATTTATGTTGTTGTGCTGTTTTAGCATTAGTAACTTTGGCGTTATCTACCATTGCTTGTAACTCTTGTACACTTATTTTGCGTGCAGTACTTATACCTAGTTTTAAGTGCGACCAAAGCGTACCTAAGTAGGTTTGTATTTGTAATCGGTTAGCATCGCTCAAGTGGTCGTTTATAAGGGGTTCAACGGCACTTTTAAATTTACCATGACGAATAATTTCGGGTTCAATTTCTAACTTTGCTAACGCTCCTTTAAAAAACATTACCTGCGATGCCATACCCTTAAACTCTACCATACCTACAGGGTTAAGCCATACCGAATCGGCTACGGAGCATAGGTAATAGCCAGTTTGCGAGTACATTTCGCTGTACGACCATACAAACTTTTTGCTTTTTTTAAACTCAATAAGTGCATTACGAATTTCCTCTACATTGGCTAAGTTGGTACTCACGCCAGAGGTTTCAATGTATATTCCTTTTATCTTATCATCAGTAGCGGCTATGTGTATAGCTTTGAGTATATCCAATAATCCAAGGCTATTATCATCGCTCAAACCCTTTAGATTAAAGCCTGATAAAGGATCTTTATTTTCTCGTTCGCTTATTGGTGTGTCAAAGTTTAATTTTAAAATACTATTGTTTTCAATAACTACTTCATTGGTATCATCATTAGTTACGCTACTTATTTTGTAACTGATGTAGCCTATTACTACTACAAAAAGCAATACTCCTGCAAAAAAAATTCCGAAGCACGAGCTTAATACATTTTTAAAAAATTGTTTCATTATACAATGTGTTATTTAGTGTTAGTTTTGAAGTGGTAAATATATACATCTTAATTAGTACATCACTCCTTATGCAACTATTTATAACAGGCGTAATAATAACAGTAATAGTAGTTTTACTGCTCATTCGCAAAAAGAAACACACTTCTTCGGCACCCCTTGTGTTTAAGGTAGAGTGGCGCATTATTTTAATAGAAAAGATATCGTTTTATAACGGATTAACAACTACTCATAAAACACGCTTTGAAACTGAGGTGTTATATTTCCTAAACACAGTGCGTATTACAGGGGTTAATGCTTCAGTTGATGATACCGATAAATTACTGGTAGCAGCAAGTGCTATTATACCCATATTTGCATTTGAAAACTGGCGTTATACCAACATTACAGAAGTATTGCTCTATCCAAGTAGTTTTAACGAACAGTACGAAACAGTAGGCAACGACCGTAAAATATTGGGTATGGTAGGCGATGGTTTTATGAATGGAAGTATGCTACTATCAAAGCCTGCCTTGCATTTGGGTTTTGCAAACGAAACCGACAAACACAATACAGCTATACACGAATTTGTGCACTTAATTGATAAATCGGACGGAGCAACAGATGGCATTCCCGAAAATTTATTACAGAAACAATACGTAATTCCGTGGATAAATTTAATGGCGGAAAAAATAGCCGAAATACACAACGATAAGTCCGACATTAACCCTTATGGAGGCACTAACAAAACAGAATTTTTTGCGGTAGCGAGCGAATATTTTTTTGAACGTCCGCAATTATTAAAAACAAAACACCCCGAGTTATATGTACTGTTAAAACACATGTTTAAAACCGATGTAGCACTACTACCGATGCAAGGCAAACGTAAAACAGGACGTAACGATGCTTGCCCTTGCAAAAAAGGCAAAAAATTTAAACACTGTTGCGGTAAAAAATGAGCGCTCTAACACATACCGTTTATTTATCGTTAGGCAGTAATGTAGGTACTATGCACGCTACGTTGCACAGTGCTTTAACGGCTATTAATGCTGATGATAACTGTAGTGTATTACACACATCAAACCTATACAAAACACAACCGTGGGGCGTTACGGAGCAAGCACATTTTTTAAACGCAGTATGTTGTATAACTACCAACTACACTCCTATACAATTGTTACATTTTATTAATAGCATAGAGCATAGTTTTGGGCGCATACGTACCGCTACCAATAAGTGGCAAGAGCGCACATTGGATATTGATATTTTATTATTTAACAATCAAGTACTACACTCCACACCCCTTACCATTCCTCACGCACACCTGCACGAACGTAATTTTGTATTAATACCCCTGTGCGAAATTGCACCTAACGTTATTCACCCTATACTTAATAAATCTATTGCGCAACTACAAGCCGAGTGCACTGATGTTTCGTGGGTAGAAAAGTGATTCAAATTTAATGTTGGCTTAACACCCACATAACACAGTTCTAATAACTATATTTACATTTGCTAAACAAATCAATAAAAAACAAAACACCATGAGTCGCAAATTAAAAATAAAATCGTTTGACCCTAATAGCGTAGGAAACATTAACAACGGCATATTTGGCTTGCCATTTACCATTGAAGAATCGCAAATAGTTATACTACCTATTCCGTGGGACGTAACCGTAAGCTATGCAGCAGGCGCAAGCAAAGGGCCTAAGGCAATATTTAACGCATCGTATCAGGTGGACTTATACGACCCTTATTTTAAAGATGCTTGGAAATTAGGCGTAGCTATGGCTCCCATTAATACTCAACTAAAAAAACAAAGTAAACTATTGCGCTCAGGTGTAGAAACCTACATAGATAACTTGAGTAATGGCGACGATGAAAAAAGCCCCGAAAACATACAGTTTCAGGCTGTTATAAATGAGGCTTGCCAAAACATGGTAAGTTGGGTAGAGCAAGAAACGTCTAACTACCTAAATGCTGGTAAGCTAGTAGTAGGGCTTGGTGGCGACCATTCTACTCCCTTAGGTATATTTAAAGCTATGGCAAAAAAACATGGTAGCTTTGGTATATTACAAATAGATGCACACGCCGATTTACGCAACGCCTACGAAGGTTTTGAATATTCGCATGCAAGTATTATGTACAATGCACTTAAAATAAAAGAAGTAAAAACCCTTGTACAAGTAGGCATACGCGATTATTGCGAAGCCGAAAATACAATTATAGCAACAAGCAAAGGACGTGTAAAAACATTTTTTGATAAAGACATAAAGCACGCACAATACGGAGGGAAATCAATAAAAAAAATACACGAAGACATAGTAAAAGCATTGCCCAACAAGGTATTTATTAGTTTTGATATTGATGGGCTTGACCCTAAATTATGCCCTAATACAGGTACGCCTGTATCTGGTGGGTTTGAAACCGAAGAGGTGTTGCATTTGTTAGAGTTAGTAGTAGCTTCGGGCAAAACAATTATAGGTTTTGATCTTAATGAGGTAGCGCCAGGCAACGATGAATACGATGCTAATGTAGCTGCTCGCATACTTTACCGAATGATAAATATATTAGCCAAAAGCAACGGGCTAAAAGTTTAATTACGCCTTCTCTTTATTGCTCAAAATAATTTATTGTTACCCTATAAAAAACCTCAACTAACATATTGTTAATTGAGGTTTTTTAATACAAGAAATTTCATTTCTATTCAAATATAACTTTCATTTCTACCCTGCGGTTGCGCTGGCGTCCTTCAGGGGTTTTGTTGTCGGCTACTGGTTTGGTTTGTCCAAAGCCTTCGCTTATTAATCGTGTATCGGCTATGCCTTTGCTTGCTAAAAATTTCTTAACAGCTGCTGCTCTGCGTTTACTTAGGTCTAAGTTGGCTTTTGCTACCCCTTGATTATCGGTATGGCCACTCATTTTTAATTTCCAATTTGGTTTTTTGGTAAGTAGCTCAGCTAATGCCGTTAATTCATCTAACGATGTTGTTTTTATAACATCTTTACCCGTTTCAAACTCTAAGTTACTAAATGCTGCTGCTAATACAGCCTCGTCTTCTTTAGCTATTTTAGGACAACCTTTATTATCAGCAGGACCAGCCACAGCAGGGCATTCATCGTCTTTGTCTAACACACCATCGCCATCTTTATCAGTAAGTGGGCAACCGTTATTTTCTTTAGGACCAGCTACATCAGGGCATTTATCGTCTTTGTCAAGCAAGCCATCTCCGTCTTTATCTTTGTATGGACAGCCTTTGTTTTCAAGCGCACCAGCCTCAGTAGGGCATAAGTCTTTATTGTCGGCAAGTCCGTCGTTATCAGTATCAGGGCAACCATTATATTTAGCAATACCAGCTACCGTAGGGCATTCGTCCTTACTATCCTCTATTCCATCTTTATCAGTATCAGGGCAACCTTCAAACTGTGCTAAACCTGCCACTTTAGGACATTTATCTTTACTATCTTCTATTCCATCTTTGTCAGTATCGGGGCAACCGCTAAATGCTTTATCGCCTGCTACCGTAGGGCACGCATCTTTGCTATCTTCTACACCATCGGCATCAGTATCGGGGCAACCCTTAAAGCCTTTTAACCCAGCTACATCAGGGCAAGCGTCTATTTTGTCAGGAACTTTATCTCCATCTTTATCGGGGCAACCGTTAAACTCTAACAAACCAAACGTATCAGGACATTCGTCTTTTTTATTTACAATACCGTCTTTGTCTCTATCTTGAGGCTTGCGGCCAATTGCCAAATTAAAGCCAAAACGTATGTTTAATGTTTTAGCTATTGATGGTGCTATAAATGAACTTCCGCCTGATGTATATTTATCATATACCACTGTACCCAATACATTATCGCTTACTATGTGCCATTGCAAGCCACCTAAGTTAATAGATAAACCTGCGCCAACGTTAGCAAAACTACGGTTAAGCATACTATAAGTTAATGAAAAACGCAACCAATGTTTTGCAGCAACGTTATACCCCAATGTTACCGCAGGACGTATGCCTTTAGCATACATTTGCCCATACAACAATACGCTAGCGTTGCTCCATTTATTTAATTGATAATTACCACCCAAATACATTTTGGTAAACAAAGGCGAGTTATAGGCTTTTTTGCTTGTGGTATCTACCGTAATATTAAAATCTTTGGCTAAAGAATCTAAGTTTTTTTGTATTCCGTTTTCAATAGCACTGGTATCGGTACTTGTATTGCTTAAAAAATATTGCGAAATATCTACTCCCTTAAATGTAGCTGTTGCGTTAGGATTATCGCTTATGGCACTTACTGTGTTGGTTTTCCAATGTATAAAGCCAAGGTCAATAACACTTGCTGATACTTTTATTTTGGGTGTAATGTTATACTGCGCACCAAGATCAAGCCCTAGTCCTTTGTTTGTAAATAAACTTTTAGTGTCGTTTATATAACTTGCATATATTGCTACATCGCTAGCCACTGTTATATCTAGGCTGTCTTTGTCGGTTTTAATAGTAGTATTAGCACGCTTAGTATATAAGTTAGCTTGCCCAAATAATACTTTTAGTTTACCTCCTACTATTAATTTATCTTCTTTAATAATTCGGTTAAAACCTAAACCCACTTCAGCATAAGCGTTAGCATCAGCTTTTATGCCTAAGTTTAATGTTTCGCCTATATTATCATTGTGAGCATTACCTAATATCAAAAACGAAAATAAATCTTTGCGATACATAGTACGTGTATCTATTTTTTCTATAACGCTAAAACTCCAATAGTTTTGTTTTTGTTTAAAGCCAAACGAAAGCAAGTCCACCTCGCCCGTAAGCGACAGTATGTTTTTTTTGCCCAACTTATTAAGCATATTATTTAGATCTATTTTGGTCTTACCGTTTTCCTCACGTACAACTTGCGATAGCGTAAAACCACTATTGGCAAAGTTAAGGTAGTTAGATGTTAAACCAGGCAAAGCACCAATGTTTAAGCGTGCTTCGGGGCGTATGGCAGGGTTAGCATATTGGCTTTGCTGTACCATAGGCATATTGTACAACGTTAGGTTTTGTTGGGCTTTGGCAGTAGTTAAACTTAATGCCAAAGCACTAACTAAGACTGATGTAGAGTAAATTTTATTCATACTGCGAATATATTGGTTTTTGCTATAGTATGCAACTAAAAAAACGCCTGAATTTAATTTACATTTTCTACAAATTACACCTGCACATTACCCTAAGTAACACTAAGAAAAATATACTTAAACAGTACAACCAAGTGTAATTATAAAACCAAGATTGTTTTTTATTCGTAAGTGAGGTAGTTAAACAATAATTTAAACTAACCAATAAATAACAAAACCAATGAAAAAAATTATTTTAAGTGTAGCAGTAGTACTTGCATTAGGTTCATTTGCTAACGCACAAAACACAACAGTAGGCGGAGAAGTAATGTATCCAGCTAAAAACATTGTAGAAAATGCAGTAAATAGTAAAGACCATACTACGCTTGTAGCAGCCGTAAAAGCAGCAGGTTTGGTAGAAACATTAATGAGCAAAGGACCATTTACAGTATTTGCACCAACTAATGATGCGTTTGAAAACTTACCAGCAGGTACAGTAGAAACATTATTAAAGCCCGAAAATAAAAAAATGCTTACTACAATACTTACATACCACGTAGTAGCAGGTAAATTATCGAGCGATGATATTATTAAATTAATAAAAGCAGGAAAAGGTACTGCAGTATTAAGCACTGTAAGCGGTGGAAAACTTACTGCAATGCTTAATGGTACTAATATTATGTTAAAAGATGAAAACGGTAACACAGCTAATATTACTGTTGCTAACGTAAATCAATCAAATGGTGTTATACATGTGTTAGACGCAGTAGTTACACCAAAAATGTAATTGAGTACCCATTTAATTTTAAACTATAAACGCTCTTATAACTTTCGTTATAAGAGCGTTTATACATAAATTATACTTGAAATAAAACTAACTATTGCGGTTTAATTGTTTTACTAATTTTAGTGTTTTCCTGTATGGTTTTACTAATATCTATTGATGGTAAGTGCAGACCTACTGCGGGTACAAAACGATTATCTTGGTACTTTGATACTACTTGGTCGTTTATTTTTTCGTCTTTTCGGTTGCCAATTACGTGATAGCTAAATTTAACATTGGCTGTACCTTTGTTTAATTCTTTTACGGTAAAACCGCTACTACTTTTGTCGGTTACAAATACTCCATTGCAATCTCCCTCAAGTTGTACAAACACACGTAATTCGTGCTTATCATTTACTATTATGTTGTGGGAAAATAGTTCGTCTAATTGTATAGTAGCCTCTCCGTTTACAAGCTGTCCTTTGCCATAATCATCAAACAATACTTCGGGCGATTCGGTACAATACATTATATATTCTTTATCTGTTTTATCTTTAATAATAGTACTTACAGCACCATCTCCTAATATTTTGTATTTAGTACCACTGTTGTAGGTTGCTGTCCAAGCGTAGGTTTTGTTTAGTGTGCTTATGGTATCAGCAAAATACCCTCCTGCTGATGTTGTGCCCGCTGTTAAACCCTTGGTACTATTAATGGCATAACCAACTACACCAATATTATCTCCCGAAAATGCCCCTCCCGAACCATCTAAGGATACTAAGGTAACATCGCCTGCGGTATAGTTTCCTCGCCCAATAGACCCAGTACCTGTTGGGTTACTGTTACGTGCAAATACACCTGCCGATAATGGAGCGCTACTTCTACCAAATACTCCACTAAAGTTGGTTGATGTTCCGTTTACACCAATACCATTTAATGATATTCCACTAACTCCATTACCATTGCTGTTATCCTCTCCATACACTCCAGTACCTGCTGATGAATAGCCATTAATAGCATAATCGCCCACGGTATTGCTTGTTGCCGAACCATAATTATTAGCACGTACCGAAAATACATCGCCCACAAAATAAGTTGAGGCGTTTATAGTTGTGTTTCCTTCGCCATCTATTGCCATTCGTTGCACTACTGCAGGATTACCTGCTGTGTTTGGAGCAGTACCAAAAGTTAAATGACCATAATTAAATCCTGCACCTCCATTTTGGAGAGAACCTGCAATGTACGCCCAGCGTGCGTTTACGTTGCCATTATCGTTGTGCATAAAATTTATGGTAGGTGTTAGCGAACCTGGCGAAAATACAATATCTCGTCCATCAAAACCTTTAAGGTGTAACTTGTCTATTGGTGTAGCTGTGCCTATACCTACATTACCTGTAGTTGTTACTCTTACACGTTCTAATGCGTTGGTTTTAAACACTACATCTTGTGCGTCGGTAGTGCCTAAAAAATGAGTACCTGCGCTTGTACCACTATTACCTAGTAGTGTCCATGCTACGCCATTAAGTGTAGTACCTAGTGTACTTCCGTTTTGCCATTGTGGTGCTATGCCTGCGCCTTTGCTAATAAGTACATCGCCTGTTGTTCCTGCTAAGCCCGCAGGCATTAGTGCGTTGCTAAATTTCATGTTGCCTACTACGTCAAGTTTTTCGGTAGGAGTTAGTGTAGCTATACCTACGCTACCATCTATATAAGCATTTTTTAATAAATTCCAATCGCCTGTTATTTCATCTATTCGGCTAATATAATTAGGTGCAGAAAGTCCATCATCAGTACTTACTAATCCTTGAAAAATACCTGTTGCATTTTTCGCTTCAAAAAAATAATTAGTACCTGCCGATTTATCCCAAACGAGGGCTGATTGACTAGGCAAGTGTACACCTTTTGCCCAACCAACCGTAGCTAAAAAAGATGTACCTGTGTTTCTTATATCTAACCCATACGTAGGAGCAGCAGTACCTATACCTATCTGCCCTGCGCCATTAAGCACTGTTATACGTTCAGTACCTCCTGCGTATATATGTAAGTCTTGGGCATTAAGTGTACCTAATTTATTAGTAGCAAGAGCGTTGTTTCCTTTTAATAACCAGGCTTGAGCAGTTATACTATCGCTTATGGTTTGTAATATATTTTGTCCATTTACATATAAACTATCAAATGAACCTAAGTGTGCGTATATACTATCAGTTTGGATATAATGTGCAAAAAGGCTATCAGTATTAATGATATGCGAAAACAACGAATCGGTATATATGTAGTGAGAATATAAACTATCTACATTTATAATATGCGCAAACAACGAATCAGTAATAATAATGTTAGAGATAAGTGTATCTACGTGTACTATAACTATAGTATCCTTACCATTACCCAAACCTCCGCTACACATATCTTTCCATAGTGAAGTAGATGTTTTCCAATAATTAAAACATTCGGTAGTGGTGTTATAAACTAATAAACCGTTGGGTACAACTCCACTTGAACTTATACTTAGCATTTCGGTAGTGCTTACACGAGGTGCTAAAAAACCCTTGTCGTTAGCCATTAATTCCAGTATAGCTTTGGCGTTGGGGGTGGTAGTACCTATACCCACATTGTTTTGAGCGCTGAGTTTTAATGCTGCAAATGAGATTAATCCAATAGCTAATAAATAATTTTTCATATTTTTTTACGTTTAAATTTTACGTTAAATTAAAATAAATAAACGACAAAGCAATAAATTTAATTCATTTTTTAGTTTAA
Source organism: Bacteroidia bacterium (assembly GCA_040080595.1). Classification (GTDB taxonomy): domain Bacteria; phylum Bacteroidota; class Bacteroidia; order UBA4408; family UBA4408; genus JACMRI01. Next base: position 11,476 of record JBEBIC010000043.1, read on the forward strand.
AGATATGTTTACATTATTTTAAACTAAAAAAAAGATAGTGTAAACAAGGGTTTGAGCTTATTGTAAATTATTTTAACACCTTAACTAATTCTTGCGCCACTTTTTTGCCACCTGCACTGGTAATGTGCGTATAATCTTTTTGGGCCAAGGCAGTATCGGCAGTTGCCCAAGTGCGCATACCGCCTATGCCCCCCATGGTGGTATTGAGGTTAAAAAAGTAAGCCCCCGAACTATCGGCTAGGACTTGTTGTGTTTTTATTAAGTAGGGTATATAAGGCGCAGACGTCCATTCTTTGTTGCGTTTTACACATTTATCGCCCACGCTTACTATAAGGTAACTGGCTTGTGGCGTGGCTTTTTTTAAGTACTTAATTACACGTTGCATAGTACGTTGATAGTTGCTAAAATCTTGTTGGTCATCAGTGCCTATGTTTAGTCCATAATGCAGTATTACCAGATCGTACGGACGCTCCTTGTTTATTTTGTTAAGTAAGTTATAACTAATGCTTGCCAAGTTCATACCTGTACTACCTCTAAAGGCATAATTATCTAGCACTATACCCGTATCGGCTTCGGTTTGTATGCCATAGTACGCTATATTTTGTTGTTGTGTTAGTGTTATATTTACTGTAGTAGTATTTGGCTTTATTAATTGCTTAAATGCTTCGTAAGGCTTTATTGACAAGGTTTTTGGTTGATTGTTACTACTTATTTCCAACTGCTTATTTTCATTGGCATAATTATATCCTAACAAATAAAAATTACAATTTGAATAGGTGTTATACAACGTAAGTTTGGTAGTTGCTGTATTATCAGCAGGTACATCAAACACATAACCACTTAGGTAAGGCGTGTAGTGGTGTGCGGTGTCGCGCACATTAAAATTAAAAGCAGCATAATTATCACTAAACGTTAAACGATAATTGGCGGTATAGCCCGCCGCTACTGCTGTTAGCGGAACAAAACCAACACCTGCACCACCATACAATTGTTGTAAATAGGTGCGCAAATATTCAGTAAGTATATCGCCTTCTATCATACTATCGCCAAAATAGGCTATGCGCACGTGCTTGCGTTTACCTTGTTTTAATTGTAAGCAAGCGGTATTATACAGCTCCAAAGGGTTGTAATTAGGCAATGTAATTAGGGTAGTTTTAGGAGTTGTTTTTTGTTTTTTGCGTTTATTATAAATAGCCAAATTTTTGGTATTAGGTAGTTGTGCACGTACATTGCTTAACCAATCTACCCTCTTAACAGGTAGTAAATGCTGGTATTGTAGCCCATAGCACACCACCAAAGCTAATGCAGTGGTATATAGTGTGGTAATAAATGGAGTAAAATTAGTGCGCATTTTTAAATTTGGCTATGCCACAAACTTACATCTATTGCTCAAATAATAGTACTTTAGCACAACATTATATCCTACAAAAATGAGCACAAATAAAACACACTGGGAAAACGTATTTGCCACCAAAGCCGAAACAGAAGTAAGTTGGTTTCAAGCTTATCCAACCACATCAATGGAATTTGTAGAATTATTTAATATGCCCTTAGATGCCAATATTATTGATGTTGGCGGAGGCGATAGCCATTTTGTAGATGCACTATTAAGCAAAGGTTATACTAACGTGCATGTGTTGGATATATCTGCCAATGCAATACAAAAAGCACAACAACGCTTAGGCGAAAACGCATCAAAAGTAACATGGATAGTAAGCGATATTGTTGATTATGCTCCTACCATTAAATTTGATTTTTGGCACGATAGAGCTGCATTTCATTTTTTAACTAATGCTGATAATGTGTATAAATATGTAGCAACTGCCGAAACAGCTATAAACACTAATGGGTATTTAATATTGGGTACATTCTCCGAAAATGGCCCTGAAAAATGTAGCGGACTAACTATACAACAATACAACGAAACATCTATGTCGGCTAGGTTTGAAGTTGCTTTTAATCGTATAAAATGTATTACCGAAAACCATACTACACCATTTAATACGGTGCAAAACTTTTTGTTTTGTAGCTTTCAAAAAAAATAATTAGCACTATACTAAAACTCATTATTTTACGTTTATACTTAATGCTCCGTACTACTTATCTCTTCGTGTTTTTGTTTTGTATTGTTGCGCTATATTCGTGCAAGAAAAACAAGCTATATACTAGCACTGATGCGCAATTGAGCTTTAGTAACGATTCTATACAATTTGACACCGTATTTAGCACTTTAGGTTCGGTTACTAAACAATTGTTGGTATATAATAAGTACAACAAGAAAATAAAAATTAGTAATATTCATTTGGCCAACGCATCGGGTAAACAGTTCAAACTCAATATTGACGGTAGTCCTGTAAGCACCGCTACCGATGTGGTACTTAACGCCAAAGACAGTTTATATATATTTGTACAAGTAACTATTGACCCTAAAAATGTAAATAATCCGTTTTTGGTAAAGGACTCCATAGTGTTTGAAACCAATGGAAATATACAAGATATAGACCTTGTAGCCTACGGACAAGATGCCCACTACTACTACTGCAACACCAAACTAAGAGGTGTGCCACACCTTAATATTATAGGGCAAAACACTACCCTTACTAACGATAAACCACACGTAATAATAGGTGGTTACTTAGCGGTAGATAGCGCATTTACACTTACAATACTTGCGGGTACTAAATTACATTTTGGGCCTAATGCTGGGCTGTGGATATCGCCGTTTGCAACGTTAAAAGTACAAGGTACTAAGGCGCAACCTGTAGTGTTTCAGGGTATTAGAACAGATGAGTATTATAAAGACCAAGCAGGACAATGGGACAGAATATGGCTTAACGAAACCTATAGCAACATAAACCACGAAATAGATTATGCCATTATAAAAAACGGATTTGTTGGTTTGCAAATAGAACCATTACAAGCATTTACGGGCAATAAAACTATAATTAATAATACCATTATAAACAACTGTGCAGGTTGGGGTATGCTTAATAAAACCAGTAATGTAAACGCAACCAACACAGTAATAGCTAACTGCGCCAAAAACGCTGTAGCCTGCATTAATGGTGGTAATTATAACTTTGTATATTGCACCATAGCCAATTATTTCACGGAGAGTAATAAGCCTCGCAAAGAGGTGGCACTGTTGCTAGATAATAGTGGCTTTGCGCTTGATGCGTATTTTGCCAATAGTATTATAGATGGCGACATAAGCACCGAACTAACGGTAGCACAAAACGATGCTACACAAGCATACAATTTTGTGTTTGAAAACTGTATGCTTAAAACCACCGCAACCATTGCTAACAGTAGTAATTACATAAACGCATTTACAGGTACTGCCAATTTTAAAGAAACTAAGGCTGCTAAGCTCAACTTAAAACTAAGTGCAAACTCAAGTGCAACAGGCAAAGCAAGTAGTACGTTAAGTAAAAATACGATAACATTGCCTTTGTTAGATATTGATGAAGTAACACGTGCAAACCCTGCTAGTGTAGGTGCGTACGAATATCAACCGTAAATAATGGCCTCGCAAGAAACAATAGTGCAAGATGTAGAACAACAGCTACACTTGGCAATGCCAGTAAATGCTACCGAAGATCAGGCGTTGTTTTTTGAAACCTTTGCGCAATTCATTACCTGCAAACAACATAATCCGCTTATGCTCTTGCGTGGTTATGCGGGTACAGGTAAAACTACTACGTTAAAAGCCATTATAAGTACCTTGCAAAAATACAATGTGCCCATAGTACTTATGGCACCAACAGGGCGTGCGGCTAAGGTTATGACTACTTACACGAATAAGCACGCAAGCACATTGCACCGCCGTATGTATAAGTTTAAAGCCATAGCAGGTGGGCAACGCAAACTTACGCTTATGCCCAATATGCTTACCAATGCCTTGTTTGTGGTAGATGAATCGTCTATGATTTCTACCCAATTGGTAGGCGACCAAGACAACTCTTTGCTTGACGATTTGTTGAGTTATGTATATAACGGTACAGCGTGCAGAGTACTGTTAATGGGCGATGTAGCGCAGTTGCCACCAGTAGGCGAAACACAAGCCAACGCATTAGACGAAGAATATATACAAGCCATACATTCGTGTACGTTATACAGTGCAGAGTTGCGCCAAGTGGTGCGCCAACGTGCAGATTCAGGTATATTGTATAACGCTACCTTGCTACGTATGCAACTAATGCAGTATGTATATGGTAGTACATTACAACCTAAATTTGAACTTGCGGGCTATAAAGATATAGTGCAGTTGGAAGGCGATGCTATAGTAGAAGCCGTAGAAAGCGCATACAGCAAAGATGGTATTGATAGTACTATAATTATTTGTAGGAGTAATAAACGTGCCTATTTGTTTAACCAAAATATACGTGTACAAGTATTGCAACTGGAGGACGAGATAACCGTGGGCGATTATATAATGATAGCCAAGAATAATTACTATTGGCTACCCGAAGATAGTGCCGTAGATTTTATTGCCAATGGCGATACCGCACGCATTACACGCATACACAGGTACATGGAAGTATATGGTATGCGATTTTGCAAAGCAAGTATTGAGCTAGTAGATTATGATGCAATGGGCGCTATAGATGTGTGGTTTATGTTAGATACCCTTGCTATGGAACAGCCCAGTATGAGTAGTGCGCAGAGTACTGCTTTTTATAATGCCGTGGCCGAAGATTATGCTGATGAACCCAACAAAGCAAAGCGTACCGCACTTATCAAAAATAATGAGTTTTATAACGCCTTACAAGTAAAGTTTAATTATGCCGTTACCTGCCACAAAGCACAGGGCGGGCAGTGGCAACACGTGTTTATAGACCAAGGATATTTAACACAAGATATGCTTACCGAAGATTTTGCTAAGTGGCTGTACACAGCACTTACACGTAGCACACACAAGGTATATTTAATTAATTTTAATGCTGATTTTATAGCGTAAAAATTAATTCCAATTGTAAATTTTAAGGAGTTCAATTTTATTCCCTTAAAACATTCACA
>JBEBIC010000044.1:0-16459 GCA_040080595.1 Bacteroidia bacterium
GGTTGTTGTTACTCGTTATTCATAGCCCACGGTTTAAACCGTGGGCTATATGTGTTTATTACATTTCTAATTTATTTTCCCCCTCACGCTCTGCGCCATCTAAATATTTTTCGGGTATTTTCTTTTTGGCTTTTGCGCCTAAATCTTTGAGTTTATCTACTTGGCGAAATATGTTGTTGTTGCCTGTTTTTAAGCGTTTAAAACTATTATCATAAGCTTCTTGCGAATCGTTCAGTTTTTTCCCAACGTCCTCCAAATCTTCTATAAACATTACAAACTGATCGTATAACTTGCCCGATTCTTCCGCTATTTCTAAGGTGTATTTATTTTGTTTTTCTTGTTTCCATATACTGGATATGGTTTTGAGTGTTGCTAATAATGTGGACGGACTTACTATTACTATTTTACGGTCCCACGCATAGTTAAACACTTCTACATCGGTTTGTATAGCTGCACTAAACATAGATTCTATGGGCATAAACAACAATACAAATTCGGGCGTATTAAACTTATCTGCTGCTTGATAATTTTTTTCGCTCAATACTTTTATGTGGTCTTTTACCGACTTTACATGCGCCTTGGCTTGCAGGTCTCGTTCCTCGTCGGTAGTAGCGTTTACTGCACGTTCGTAAGCCACTAGCGATACTTTTGCATCTATAATAATGTGTTTGTTTTCGGGCAAGTTTATAACTGCATCGGGTATGTTACGCACGCCTGCATTGTCCACAAAGCTGTGTTGCAGTTCGTACTCTTCGCCTTTGCGCAAGCCCGAACTTTCCAGTATTTTTTCGAGTATAACCTCGCCCCAATTACCTTGTGTTTTGTTTTCGCCTTTTAGTGCGCGTGCTAGGTTGTTGGCATCATCGCTTACTTGTTTGTTAAGGTTTACGAGGTTTTTAATTTCGGTTTTTAATGATAAACGCTCCGTAGTTTCTTCCTTGTAATTTTGGTCTATTTTGTCTTCAAATGTTTTTATGCGTTCTTTTAACGGATTAAGAATTATGTCCAAGTTGTTTTTGTTTTGCTCCGTAAACTTGCTCGATTTTTCGTCCAGAATACGATTGGCAAGCACCTCAAAATCGGCACTTAGTTTTTTGGTAAGCTCTTCTTTTTCTATTAATATTTCTTTCATACGTACCTCTTGCGCTTTAAATACTTCGCGCGATTTTTCAACCGAGGCATTTAACTCTATTATTTTGTTGCGCTCTTGTGTAAGTATAGCATCGTAGTTGGTGCGTATGGTAGCTTGCTCGGCGGCACTTGTGTTTACAAGCTGTTTGTAGCTTTCCTCTAGTTTAAGTACATCGGCATTGAGCTTAGTTACTATTTCGTTTTTGTTTTTTTCTAATGTATTTATTACATCGGTTTGTGTGTGCTTGTATTGCTCTTGTTGGCTTTGTAGTACTTTGTGTTCCGTTTGCAAGGTGTTGTGTGCAGTAGTAAGCTGCGCTACTTGTTGTGTAAGTAGCGCAGCGTTGTTTTGTAATTGTGCGGTAGCGTCTATCTTGTTTTTAAAATAAAAATAAATGCCTATTGCACCTATGGCAATACCTGTGAGTAAATATATTAAGTTCAATGTGAGATGAAATATTAAGTTATTGTTTTATGTTGATGAACGTCAAACGTAATTCGTAATTTTTAATTCGTAATTAACAACTTATTCTACTATTAATTTTTGAGTTTGCGTAGTGTTGTTACCCGTAAGCGTAACCGAGTACATGCCTTTGGAGTGGTTGCTTAGGTTAATGTGTGTGTTAAAATTAGCATTACCTGTTACTGCTTTGGTATATACCATTTGCCCCAAAGTATTATATACGTTAAGTGTATAGGTTTGGTTAGTTACTAAGCTTGCGCTAAGGCTAAATTCGCCTGTAGTGGGGTTAGGATATACTGTTGCTTTTTTGTTGCTTGCTAGGCTGGTTTTTGCACCTACGGTATTGTCTATATTAATGTTATCTATGTACAATAAATTACCATAATCGGATATAGCTTTAAACCTAAACGAAACATCAGCATTAAGCGGAACAGTAGTTAAATTAATGCTTGCCGTACTCCACTCGTTAGCAGTAGGATAAAAAACACTTGTGTAACCCGCTACCATAGCCGTAACTAAATCGGCACCGCCTTTGTACCATAATTGATTGTACGTAAGCCCACAATCTATAGAGTATTCTACTGCTAATGTATCCGTATTGTTAAGGTCGTAGTAGTTATACGCATAGTCAAATTTCAATACATAATTACTGTTGTTCATTTTATACACAGGGGTTTCAAGGCTAGATATATTTCCTGCGGGATTAAGAAAATTATCTATGTAGGCACTTACGGTATCTATACCATAACCACTTATGTTATAGTTTATATCTTCAAAAAATTTCCATTGTAACGCACTTGCATTATTAGTTGTTATTTTATAAAATGAAGATAAACCACCGTTGGGTTGAAAATAAGATTCAAAGTTTTCGGCAAACGGAAAGTTAAGTACATTATTACCTACTGTAATGGAACTATTTTGCACTAAACTATCTGTTCCATTAACACCAGTTACTACCAATTTTACGTCGTACACACCCGCAGTTGCATAGGTAACTGTTTGGTTTTTGAGTATAGATGTAGCTGGTGTACCTCCTGTAAATGTCCATTTCCAACCTGTAGCAAAGCTCGACTTATCACTAAATGTAATGCTATCGCCTATACAAATATTATTTTTATTATTAGTAAAATTAGCTGTAGGTTTTGGTATTACAGGCTTTACAACAATAGGGTTGTACAAGTTAGTTTCCCATACACCACGCCCATAGGTGCCTGCACGTAGTAGGTCGTGGGTTGGGTTTATTTCCAAATCGCGTACTATAACGTTGGGTAAGTTGGTGTTAAACGGAATCCAATTGTTTAATACATTATTGTTGTAATACACACCATAGTCTGTACCTATGTATAATCCATCAGTACCATCGTTAGCATATTTTATAACGTTTACGGGTATATCGGGCAATGTTCCAGTAATGTTTGTCCACGTTGCGCCACTATTGTTACTATAAAAAACACTACTCCCTCCAGTGTATCCGCCGTGTCTAAGCCACAGGCGAGTAGAGTCGGTTGGGTGTATTTCTATTTTTATAAGTCCTGTAAGTGGTGGTAAGTTAGCCGTAAGATTATTCCATGTTGCACCTCCATCAAATGTGGAGTATAAATCTTGCCCAGTAGTGGTATATATTATATTGCCATTGGCAGGGTATATACACAAGTCGGATACATTAGCTCCAGTTAAGTTAGGATTATTTAATACAGTCCACGCATTAGTTATGGCATCGTACTCGTACACTTGCTCATAACCTGCCAATACTCTATTACTGTTTTTTGGGTCCATTTGCATTGGAGTTATCCAGTTGCCTTGGTTAGGATTACCCGCCCAACTGTTAAACGTACCATCAATTGATAACCCCCCATCTACCGTACGATATATACTTCCGTACTGATACATACCATATATAATGTCAGGATTATTGGAGTTTACGGCGTTATCCATACCATCGCCACCGTTGTATATTTTCCAACCACCGTTGGTGTAACAAAAGCCACCATTGTCTTGCAAGCCAGCAGCTAACACGCCCTTATCATAAACTGAACCCGACAAACGATAAATTTGTGCTATGGGTAATTGTGTAGATAAATCGGTAAATGAATTGGCACCATTGGTAGATTTGTACAAACCACCATCGCTACACACATACATATTGTTACCAAAGTAGCTTATGGAGTGAATATCGGCATGGGTGTAAGTAGGTTGTGATGAATTGCTCCAGCTATTAATTTCGGTACCAGTAACACCACCATCAAGCGATTGATATAAATTAAGTATTCCAAAATATACCTCATCAGCATTAGTAGGCGATGCTCCCACAGCCATATCGTACCAACCTTGCGAGCTTACAGGTATAGCACTTTGTTGTGTGTTAAATGTAACGCCTGCATCAGTAGAACGTAGTATATCGGCAGTGCTATTTCCTGCTGTTACTAAATACACATAGTTAGGATTAGCTGCCGTAACAGCTATACGATTGTAACTATCCACAGTACCTGTAATAGTTGCAGCATTAAAGTTTGCACCTCCATTAGTTGATGTGTATAATCCTGTATTATTAACTACATATATGGTGTTAGGGTCGTTGGGTTTAAAACAAAAATCTTGCGCTCCTGCAAACGATGACAATACATTGTTCCATGTAATGCCATTGTCTGTAGATTTAAACATACCATCGGCACTGGCTAACCACAACGTGCTTACACTACCAGGCTCATACACAAGTTTACTTGTAGCATAGGTAGGTATGTTTCCTGTAGTGTTCCAAGTAGCTCCATTATCATTACTTTGTAATACACCCACACTGTAGGTATCATTGGCATCGTAATCTCCTGTTGAAATAAAAATTTGGTTGGTATCAGCAGCATTAACAGCAATACCTGATACACCCAACGAGGCTATTTGATTACTTAAACACGTCCATGTAGCTCCTGCATTTACCGATTTAAATACACCTCCCGCAGGTGTACCTACGTATAACGAATTAGCATTTTGTGGATTTTGAACCACTACCGTAGTGCGCCCGTGACCTGGGCTATACGAACTTGTAACTGTTGAATTTACAGGTCCAATATCTACCCAATTGGCAGCGGCTACGTGCTTGTTATTAGTTTGTGTAGCATTAGTAAGTTTGTAGTTATTCCATAAGGTTTGTGCCGTAGGAAAAGTGCCATCAGGCATTAGGCGTGTTTCCCAAAAATTTTCCCAACGTTTAAATTGTTTGTAGCCACTTCCTTTTTTGGTAGGTATAGGTTTACCTTTCCAATAGTTATTAAAATCGGCTTGATGCTGGCTTAGTTTAGTATATGATTTTACATTAGGGCTAACCCAGGGTTGAGCCACAGCAGTTGCTATAGTTAGTGTTGCAAGCGCTGAGAGTAATGTGTTTTTCATGCTATAATTGTTTTATGTATGTAACAAATATAGTGTATTTAAGTTGTGTAAGTTGAGTTGTGTAATAAATTATAATGCTATTTGTAGCACATAATTTATATTACTTACTTTTAAAATTAACCACATGCTTATATTGCCAATGTTTTTTTTATGCGTGGTTTTAAAAAATTATTATTATCATTGTGCTAAGGTATTGCACAGCATTATACATACTAATGCTTATGACACACAACACAGTTGCAATATATTCCATCTCTTTCTTTCAAAAAACTATTCGTAATTAGATTTATTTTTTTTAAATCAAATAAAACAGATACCTCATTATTTATTTTATCAATAATAACCAAACACATACTGTAAATGTATTCACGCGCACAATTAACAAAATTACAAGACACCGAACTAATAGTAATAGCAGCGCAAAACGCAGTGCCATTTTCGCAAGATAGTTCGCACGACCAATTGATAGATGCTATACTAAAAAAAACAGCAAGTCCCGCTCCAATAGCCAATAGCGAAGTAGCAGTACCTAAAAAAGTAGCTGTAAAAAAAGTGAAAGCAGAAAAGCCAAAAGCCGAAACAACACCTGCGGAAACAACTGAGGCCCCTGTAATTAGTACACCTAGTGTAGCTATTGCAGAAGACACTACTGCTACTACAGAACCAAAATTAAAAGCTCCTAAAAAAGTTGCTCCTAAAAAAACTAAAGCAACTGAAACTACCGCTACTATTGAGTTTGTAGAACCAATAGCGCAAAGCACACCTCCAATTATTATGGAGAAAAAAGAACCTGAAGTAAGCACTACTGAAATTAAAAACGAAGATGCGGCTAGCACTATTACTACTCCTAAAAAGCCATTAGCACGTAATACACCTAAAGAAAAAATAGCGAAAGAAACTGCTACATCTATTGCTACTACTGATGTTGTAACACCTGTTACTACTACCGAAAGTGAGGTTACAACACCCACATCAGTAACACCACAGTTACCACGTAATAATAATCAGCAAAATAATAATCGTAATCAAAACAACAACAATCAACAAAACAATCGTAACCGCAATAACAACAATCAACAGACTTCGACTCCGCTCAGTCCAAGCAATACTAACAACTTACAAAACGATGTAAGTGCTACCAATACTGACGGTGTAGCTGTACCTAATGTTAATCAACAAACTTCGGCTCCGCTCAGTCCAAGTAATCAGCAAAACAATCGTAATAATAACAACAATCAGCAACGCAATAACAACAATCAACAAAACAACAACTCACAAAACGATGCGAGTACTAATAATGCTGATGGTGTAGCTGTACCTAATACCAATCAACAGACTTCGGCTCCGCTCAGTCCAAGTAATCAGCAAAACAACAATAATCGTAATCAAAATAACAACAACAATAATCAACCTCGCAACAACAACAACCAACAAAACAATAACAATAACAATCAACAGAACAACAACAATAACCGCAATCAAAATAATAACAACCAACAGAACAATAATCAACAACAAAATAACAACAACAATAATCAGCAACAGAAACAACAAAACCCTAACCAACACGCAAACCTACCAAAGACTGATGTTCCCGAAAAAGAATATAGTTTTGATGGAGTAATAACTGCCGAAGGAGTATTGGAAGTAATGCCCGACCATTATGGTTTTTTGCGTTCGGCAGATTATAATTATCTTAACTCGCCTGATGATGTGTATGTATCGCAAGCGCAAATAAAATCGTTTGCATTAAAAACAGGCGATACCGTGCGAGGCGCTGTACGTCCGCCAAAAGAAAGCGAAAAATATTTTCCATTACTAAGCATAACCACTGTTAATGGGCGCGACCCTGCACACGTGCGCGACCGCATTCCTTTTGATTATTTAGTACCACTATTTGCACACGAAAAATTTAACCTTGCAGGTAATGCCAAAGCAAGTATGAGCGTGCGTATTATGGATTTAATAACACCCATAGGCAAGGGGCAACGTGGCTTAATAGTAGCACAACCCAAAACAGGTAAAACTATGCTACTGCAAGACGTAGCAAACGCAATAGCAGCCAACCACCCAGAGGTATATTTAATTATATTATTGATAGACGAACGCCCCGAAGAAGTAACCGAAATGGCACGTAACGTACGTGCCGAAGTAGTCGCATCTACCTTTGATGAGCCTGCCGAAAAACATGTGCGCATAGCCAACATAGTATTAGAAAAAGCAAAACGATTAGTAGAATGTGGCCACGATGTATGTATATTATTAGACTCTATTACACGCCTTGCACGCGCATATAATACCGTGCAACCCGCATCGGGCAAGATATTGAGCGGTGGTGTTGATGCTAATGCACTGCATAAACCCAAACGTTTTTTTGGTGCAGCACGCAAAATAGAAAACGGAGGATCGCTTACCATACTAGCTACGGCACTTACCGAAACAGGGTCTAAAATGGACGAAGTTATATTTGAAGAATTTAAGGGTACAGGTAATATGGAATTGCAACTGGAACGTAAGTTGGCAAACAAGCGTATGTTCCCAGCTATTGATATTACTGCATCGAGCACACGTAGAGATGATTATTTGTTAGACAAAGTTACCCTTAACAAACTATGGATGCTACGCAAATATATAAGCGATATGAACCCCGTAGAAGCTATGGAATACCTAAAAGAACGCTTGCGTGGCACTGCCAACAACGATGAGTTTTTGATGAGCATTGCTGAGCGTAAATAATTTATATTAGTAAACGTTTGATATTAAACGTAATTCGTAATTTTTAATTCGTAATTAATAATTGTATATTAGCGTTAGATAACTTTAGTTTAACATGAAACCTAGCACACATTACATAGCCCTTAAACACTTACTATTATTGGTAAGTGTTGTGGCTATGAGTGTAGTAGCCTGCAAAAAAACAGCTAAAGAAAATATAGTTACACCTGTTAATAATTACCAACGTACCGATGTAGGTTTTAATACTGTATATGCCGTAGATTCTACCGTGTATGATAATTTTACCAAAACTACGGTGCGCTACAAGTATTATATAAAAGTGTTGAACGAAAGCGTTTATACCACCACCGATACCTTTCCTATTACTCGCCAGTTAGTGTATAAAAGCAACTACGCTACCGATTCGTTTACGGTAATACAAGTACAAGGATTGCAATACCGCAACAACTTTACCATACAATTATTAAACAACCAAAAACAAATAGTACTTAACTATCCGTTAGTATTAAACAAAGTATGGAATGTGAATGCCGAAAATAATTCAACACCACAAAACGCTACACTTACAGCCATTAACACCACCTACAATTATAATGCAGTGAGCTATGGTAATGTATGTACTGTAACGTATCAAAACGATTCTAACCTCATTACCAAAAACGTAGCTCAATATACCTATGCGCCTGCTATTGGCTTGGTGTATAAGCAAGTAACACACTTACAATCGCAAACCATAAAGCCCAATGTACCTATATCATTGCGAGCAACCGAGGGCTATAGCGTGGTGTATAATTTGGTGGCGCATAATTAGTTTTTTTGTTACTTATGCCATTAGTGGTTATAATTTAGTCTAAATTTATTTACTTAAATACATTCACGTATCGGTGGCTGAGACGTGAATAAAAACTGGAATAAAATATATTAATAATTGGGCTAAAAAACAATAGCTAATAGTATGAAATATATGCTCATGTGAGTTGTATTTACAAGAACTCCGAATGAATACAATCCAATAACGCTATACGTTTTGAAAACAATTCCTCCTCTTTTTTAGTTTTAAATTTTTGTTTTTGAGACCAATCCGCATTAATTAAAGGTTCTACTATGAGCGACCAATAGGTATCGTACTTTACTTTGTTTTTGCTAATTCGTAATTCATTACACAACGAATTTGCATTTATGCCATTAAAATTTACAAAATAATCGGGACGCCATAAACATAAAAATCGTGTTGCGCACGCTAACTCATCTTGTTTGGAAATTTTCTTAAATTCAGTTATAAAATGATTATAGTCTGAAGCCAAAACAATACCTTGCTTGGGTATTTTAGCTAATGCCTTAGTTATAATTTTGGGATTGTCAATTATACTTTGCTTAAAATACCCCCTTGCACCAGTACTACCAAAGCAGCCTGTTGATACGTTGTCTTCTCTGCCAAAGCCAGCAATCGATTTTCTTGTTTTTAAGTCCATCTTATCAAATAAGGGTTGCTCTTTAAATTTAGCGTCCACCCAATTTAAAAACTTTAAATGTTCCTGATAATGTTCTTTGTAGGACACTTTTTTCAAGTACTGCTCCCAACTTTTACTATACACAGGTTTAAAAAAACCTTTAGGCGGTAGTGCTGGCAAAGGTTTTAATTTGTTTTTAGCTATGGTATATTTTTTAATATAATCATCAGTTAAAACAACGCCTTTGTTCCATTGAGTTTTAATAAAATGTAACGTTTCGTCCTTAATTTTAATAGCATCTTTATCCTTAGCGTTTATTAAAATATCAAATTCAGTATTTTTGTTAAATGCGGAGTTAGTAAAGTTGGCACTGCCTATTAGTAATTCAAAATCGGTTTCGCTGTTTTGAAATAAATACACCTTGGGATGAAACGTACCACTTGACGTATCTGCAATAAAATTAACCCCTGTATGGCTTTTGAATTTTGAAATAAACTTTTCGCTTGTTCCATAAAATGCTAAACCTACCGAAATATTTTTAATTTTAGTTTCGTTTTTAACCAACAAATCACTTAATTCAAAATTAAAATCAGCCCAAGCCACCGACCAATAATAACACTTATACGCATTCATCAAACGTTTAAACTCTGTGTTTAATTCTGTTGGTGTAGTAATTGTTTTCATGTTTAAATTTATGTATTAAAGTTGTAACTATTAGTTTCCATTCGTTTTACTATTTATTGGTTAATTGATTGTTGTTACTTTTATATGAACTGGGATAAAACGTTTCTTATTGTAAGGGGCAGTATTAAAACGTAGTTTAGTCCGTAGGGTAAGGACTCCTTTTTTAATAGAATAGTCATAGCTACTGTAAAAGGCATCTGTACCATCTGTTATCTCACTAGCGAAAGGTAGTGAATACCATGATGTGCTATCTTTAGAGCCTTGTACACCCAAGTAACCTTGCTCTATAATTCGTTTACCTGTAACGATTATTGAACCTTTGTCAATAACCTCTTGAGTTAAAGTAGGGATATTGAAATCTGTTCGGGAAGCATTAACGGCTAAGGTAACTACGTTAGGGTCCCTGTACTCATTCGTATCTACCTCAGTAACTGTGAAGTTATAAGTAGTTACACCATTTGTACCGTTTGTACCATTGCTACCGTTAGTACCATTTGTACCCGAAGCACCGTCTTTTCCAGCGGGTCCCTCAATTACTGTTTTTTTACACGCTTGTAAAGCAAGGAATACACATAGTACTCCAGCCATTGTTTTTAGTTGTTTCATTTTAGTTGGTAATTTTTTTAACCCGCTCGTCTCGCAGCAGATGTTAAAAAAAATAGCGTGAGACAGTTGCTGTTACTCGCTGAAGCGGAAGTCGAAGTCCTATGCACAAAGTAAAGCAACGCTCACGCATTTAGCGTGAACGTTTACTTATACTCCCTGCGCAATTGAAATTTTCGACTTTTCTCCAGCAGGATGATATAGCAAACGCTATTTTATTATTAATGCTAAAGTAGCAATAAAAATGAATGGAGCATAATTAGTTTGGTATAATCAACATAATAAAAACGTATGCTATTGCCCTATTGTTTTTTTGTATATTTGTGTAACTAAAAATTAACACTTATGACTACTATAACCCTTAAAATAAACGAGCGTACCAAAGCAGGTAAAACGTTGCTTAATGTGTTGCAGTTTTTTACGCAAGAAAAAGATGGAGTTGAAGTTATAGCCCCCAACTTAAAACAAAAAAAAGCAACTGCGGATAGCCCTTATAATCCAGCGTTTGTAGAAATGGTATTGAATGCTGCTAAAAGCAAAAATAGGACTGTAGTCAACTCCAAAAACTTATGGCAAAGTATATAATTGAATTAACTGATTTAGCTATAGATTATAACGGCTATAGTGCTACATAAAACTTAACCCAGTGTTTTAATTACAACACATTTACCTCCATTTCTAACTGTACTCCAAACTTAGCGTACACCGTTTGTTGCACGTGCCTTGCTAAAGCCAATACATCAGTACCATTTGCGTTGTTGGCGTTTATAAGTACTAATGCTTGTTTGCTATGTACTGCCGCTCCGTTGTGCGTGTAGCCCTTTAGTCCACATTGCTCTATAAGCCAACCTGCGGCTAGCTTTACCCCCTTAACATCAGCATAATGCGATAGGGTAGGGTGGGAGGCTATAAGTGCATTAAACACTGTTTGTGTTACTACAGGATTTTTAAAAAAACTACCTGCGTTGCCCGTTATAGCTGGGTTAGGCAGTTTGCTTTGGCGTATAGCTATTACGGCATTACTCACATCTTTTATAGTTGGCGTAGTTATGTGCATGGTGCTTAGTTGCTCGGCAATAGCACCATACGTAGTGTTTAACTGGGGGTGCTTAGTAAGTTTAAACACTACTGCCGTTATTATTATTTTGTTTTTTAAGGTGTGTTTAAATATACTTTCGCGGTAGCCAAACTCACACGCTGCGTTAGTATAAGTGTGTAGTTGTTCGGTTTCAATATCAAAAAACGTAACACTATGTATCGTGTTTTTGGCTTCTACGCCATAAGCGCCAATGTTTTGTATTGGCGCAGCACCAACGGTTCCAGGTATTAAGGATAGGTTTTCTACACCGCCATAATTATTGTTTACACAGTGTAACACAAACTCATGCCACAACTCGCCTGCCATAGCTTGTAGGTATATATGTTCGGCATCTTCATTAATTACGGTTATGCCTTTTATGTTGTTTTTAATTACTAATCCATCGTAGTTTTTAGTAAATAAAATATTACTACCTCCGCCTAATAGCAGGTGTTGTGGAGCTTTTTTTATGGCACTACTTACTTCATTTAATTGCTTGGTGTTATCTAAATTAATAAACGAAGTACAGCTTACATCTAGTTTAAATGTGTTGAATAAAGCTAATGAATAGGGGGGGGCCAACATAGGTGTAATGGGTTAAAATTTCAATTGCCAAGATAATTTATTTTGGTCAATGTACGCTTGTTCATTTATTTTTTAAAAGCATTAAACAGTATTACAATAATTGTTATTTTTGAGTTAGAAATAATAACGTAATTAATACCACAAAATTATGGAAACCAACATTACCACACTCGAACAACAGTTTCAGGATAAAATAGATAAGGGACAAAAAATAGAGCCAAAAGATTGGATGCCCGAAATGTATCGTAAGCAACTTACTCGCATGATGTCGCAACACGCACACAGCGAAATTATAGGTATGCTCCCCGAAGGTAACTGGATAACTCGTGCGCCAAACTTACGCCGCAAAGCTATATTGTTAGCCAAAGTGCAAGACGAAGCAGGGCATGGTTTATATCTATACAGTGCCGCCGAAACACTTGGTACAAGCCGCGAAGAGCTACTTGACCAACTGCATACAGGCAAAGCCAAATACTCATCAATATTTAATTACCCATCATTAACATGGGCAGATATTGGGGCAATAGGTTGGTTGGTTGATGGTGCTGCTATTATGAACCAAACTATGTTAGCCAAAGGTTCGTACGGGCCTTACAGCCGTGCCATGACACGTATATGTAAGGAAGAGAGTTTTCATAACCGCCAAGGCTATGAAATATTATACACACTTGCACATGGAACAGATGAGCAAAAAGAAATGGCACAAGACGCACTTAACCGTTGGTGGTGGCCTGCTATAATGATGCTTGGGCCTACGGAAGGTAACTCTCCCAACACGGAGCAAACCATGAAATGGAAAATAAAATTAGAAACTAACGATGCTATTCGCCAACGATTTATAGACCGTACCGTGCCACAAGCCGATGCTATGGGCTTAAAAATACCCGATGATAAATTAGTGTACAACGAAACTACAAAACATTATGCCTACGGCGAACCTAACTGGAACGAGTTTTTTGAAGTAATAAAAGGCAATGGTCCTTGCAACAAAAAACGCTTAGACGACCGTAACAAAGCACACAATAACGGTGCGTGGGTACGTGCTGCTGCCGAGGCTTACGCTAACAAACAACTTATTAAAAACAAAGTAGCTTAATAGTTTCTTAGTATTAATACAACAAAAAAGCTCGTCCAATATTGGCGAGCTTTTTTGTTGCAAATACAAACTTTTAGCCTTTAAAATAATGGAATAAAACTAACTCCAAATAATTACTTTTGCATACATGTATAACACATTAGGAAATAAAATTACACTAAGTACTTTTGGCGAAAGCCATGGAGTGGCTATTGGTGCCGTGTTGGACGGTTATCCGAGTAACGTAGTTATTAATTTGGACTATGTACAAGCGCAACTTAATAAACGTAAACCTGGACAATCGAGCATAAGTACACCACGTAAGGAAGACGATGAGGTGGAGTTTTTATCAGGCATATTTGAAGGTAAAAGTACGGGGGCGCCCATTGGATTTATTATACGAAATACCAATCAACATTCGGCAGATTACGACGCATTAAAAGACGTGTATCGTCCGTCGCATGCGGATTACACCTACACACAAAAATACAAACACCGCGACCATAGAGGTGGCGGACGTAGTAGTAACCGAGAAAGCGCTAACTGGGTAGTAGCAGGTGCTTTGTGCCAATTGTTATTAGATGCACACAATATAAAAATACAAGCGTTTGTATCTGCCATAGGCACAGTACAGTACGAAAATGAATTTTGGTATAACGCTATTATTACAGAACAAAGTATAGAAGCTACTCCCGTACGTTGCCCTGATGCCAGCACTTGCACGGCTATGATTAATTTAATAAACGAATGTAAAACACAAGGCAATACTGTAGGTGGTATTATAAACTGTACTATAAAAAATGTGCCTGTGGGCTTAGGCAATCCAGTATTTATGAAACTACAAGCGCAACTGGCACATGCTATGCTTAGTATAAATGCTACCAAAGGTTTTGAGTATGGTAGTGGTTTTAATAGTGCCGAAATGCTAGGTACAACACACAACGATGCGTTTATGGTAAATGATAATAAAGTGAGTACAGCTACTAATAATTCGGGCGGAATACAAGGCGGAATAAGTAATGGCGAAACTATTTATTTTAGAGTTGCGTTTAAACCTGTAGCATCAATAGCGAGTATGCAACACACCGTTACTACCAATAATGAAGAGGTAGAACTTAACATAACAGGCCGCCACGACCCTTGCGTAGTGCCACGTGCAGTGCCTATAGTAGAAGCGTTAGCAGCTATTGTAATAGCTAATAATTTGTAGTGTTAATTTAGATACAAAATCTTACATCTTACATCTTAAATCTATCATCTCCAATTACAATGAGTAAAAACAACAACAAACAAAACGTAGTGTATAGCACCAATCCTAATTTTAGTTTTGAAAACACTGATGATGATGCACAAGAAACACTAGCCCCTAACCAACAACAATTAAAACTGTTTTTGGATAGAAAAGGTGGTGGTAAATTAGTAACTCGCATTAGCGGGTTTATAGGTACAACAACCGATTTGGAAACTTTGGGCAAAACCCTTAAAACCAAATGTGGCGTAGGCGGTGCTACCAAAGACGGCGAAATACTACTACAAGGCGACCATAGAGATAAAGTACTTACGTTGCTCCTAAGCCTTAATTATAAAGCAAAAAAAGCAGGCGGATAAATAGTGTAATTATAATGAGGAGTAAAAATTGGCTTAATACACAAGCCAAAATTTACTCCTTATTTGTTTAGTAATAAAAGTTAATTACTCCACATTACCACAAACTACAGTGGTCATATCATTAAAATACTGTTGTGATAATGTTTGTATATGTTGCGGTGTAATGTTATGTAGCGTATCAAAATAGTTGTCGTAAAACGAGTAATCTAAATTCCAATCTACTAACGAATTAAATTTATCGGCTTGCGCAAAAGCCCCGTCGGCACTACGTAGGAACGTACCCAACATATAATTGCGTACAGATGCTAATTCGTTTTCGGTAACTAAATCATTTTGCATACGTGCTATTTCTACATCAATTTCGTGGAGTGTATTTTGCGTTACCTCTGTACCTACTTCAGTACCAATAACCATAAAGCCCGATTGTTGCAACGATGCTAAACTAGCGCCAATGCCGTAGGTATAGCCTTTTTCTTCTCTAATGTTTTTCATTAAACGAGAACCAAAATATCCGCCCAAAATCATAGTAGCTACTGATATTGGTAAGTAATCGTTATGCGTTTTGTTAAACATTAGTTTGCCTACACGCACTGCGCTTTGTATAGCATTGGGCATGTGGTGGCGTAGTGTAGTTTGCGGTGTATGTGTAAATGTAAGTTGTGGCAATGTGGTAACTGTTGTGCCAAATTGCAATTGTGTTTGTACCAATTTTATTTCCACATCGCTTACATCACCCGCTATCATTAGTCGTGTGGGTTTTGCATTTTTGTAATAGGTGGTATAAAACTGTTTTACATCATCTTGCGTTACGTTGCTGTAATCGCTTGCGCCAGTTACATACATACCATATTGGTGGGTATCTCCAAACAAATTAGCCGAAAACAAATTGCGACATACTACATCGGTTTTTGTAGCATTTACGGCTAAGCGCTGTTGTTGCGTGGTTTGATATATAGTTAATTCTTTTTGTGGAAACGCAGCTTCGTTGATTATTTCGTTGATGATAGGAAGTACGTTTGCCAAATGTTTATTGAGGCAAAATAGTGCTATGGTAGCGTTGTCTCGGTTGCATTCGGTTTCTAAAAACGCACCATAAAAATCTAAAGTATTAGCAATATCTTGTGCACTATGTTTGCTTGTACCCTCGCGCAACATACTGGCTACGGTGCTTGCCAATGTTTTTTTGTTTTGACATATACTGCCTGCGTTATACACAATTTCTATACGCGTAAGCGGCTGCGAGCCAGCATTAACAACATATAACGGAATATCGTTAGTAAGTAGTATGCGCTGCGGCTGCAATAATACGGGCTTATTGGCCAATGTAATGGGTGGTGCTATTGTTCTGTTGAGCATGTGTATTTTGTGTTTAAAGTTAGTAGAGTTAATTGTATCAATAACATTGTCAATATCAGTAATAAAAGTGATTAATTTAGGGTCTATCCAAGAAAGTATATTTGTAATTGATTCATAAATTTTTATTGCATTAGTAAAGTCTATTTCATTTAATGTATTAAAACAAATTGGCTCATTATGATTTATTCTATTTCTAAATTTTCTAATTTGATTCAAATGCACATTAACATCATTTCTATGAATATTTTTTGGTAGAAACTTGAATAATTGAATAGGTTTTCCGTTTAAGATTTTGTAACACTTAT
>JBEBIC010000251.1:0-3916 GCA_040080595.1 Bacteroidia bacterium
AGCAGTTTTTTTATTCATAGTCTTTGATTTCTTCAAAGCTAAGTATATTAAGCGACACAGAGATTTCTAGCACCAGAAATGTCTATTACCCCGTTTTTTTACAAATAAAAATCGCTCTATCAACTTAAATTGATAGAGCGATTTTTATTTTATTCAATTAGAATTATGCGTGCATCATATCTTTTTTGCCTAACAATACCTCCTTACTTTCGCGGTAAGCAGCATCATCTACACAGCAATCAACAGGGCATACAGCAGCGCATTGTGGCTCGCCATGGAAACCTACACACTCCGTACATTTGTCGGCTACTATGTAATACGTATCCATAGCTACAGGAGCGTTAGCATTGTCAGCATCTACAGGAGCGTGATACAAAGGATTTACTTGTCCTTTAAGTTTTGTACCATCGCTAAAGCGCCACTCGGCAGCACCCTCATATATGGCGTTGTTAGGACATTCGGGCTCGCAAGCACCACAATTAATACATTCGTCGGTTATAATTATTGCCATTGTAAATAATATTTATAGTTGTTTTAAATTAGGTTGATTATGTTTGCAAATATAATTCAAATGATGATACTACAACAACGAATTTCGGCATTTATTACACTTGGGCAAAATTGGCTAAGTACCATACAAAACAACACGCCCGAATGGCAAGAGCTTTGCCGTATGGCACGTGTGCACAACGCTTGGTTTGAGAAAGAAAACATACAACACCAGTTTACCAACTTGGCGTACTTACTTACGCAAGAAAATTTAACGGAGTTTACTAAAAATTATACGTTTGATACCGAACCCAAAAACGTAGGTATAATAGCCGCTGGAAACATACCTATTGTTGCCTTCCACGACTTAATGTGCGTGCTACTTGCGGGGCATAATGTACTGCTAAAACTAAGTAGCGATGACCAACTGCTTATGCGCTATGTGGTGCATCAACTCCAAACTATTGAACCCCAATTTAACATTACAGTAACCGAACGCCTAAATACTATAGATGCTGTAATAGCAACTGGTAGCAACAATAGTGCTCGTTATTTTGATTATTATTTTGGTAAATATCCACACATTATTCGTAAAAACCGAAACAGTGTGGCAGTACTTACAGGCAACGAAACTAACGAAGAACTTACTGCCTTAGCTACTGATATATGTGCTTACTTTGGGCTAGGCTGTAGGAACGTAAGCAAAGTATATTTACCCAAAGGATATGATTTGGATAATTTATTTAATGTATTATTTCCGTATCAACACATGGTGAATAATCAAAAATATGGCAATAATTACGATTATAATCGTGCGCTATTGATGATGAAGCAAGTACCGTTTTTGGAAAATGGTTTTATGGTATTAAAAGAAGATACAGTAATAGCAACGCCTGTAGCAATACTCAATTACGAATATTATACTGATATAACTGCGTTAGAAACACAATTAGCCCAACATAAGCACGACTTGCAATGTATAGTAGCGCAAGCTGGTGTACTCCACTCCACTCCTACCTTAGCATTCGGTACTACACAACAGCCTAGCTTAATTGATTATGCTGATGATGTAGATACACTATCGTTTTTAAGTAAATTGTAATACCATGCCCATGAAACCAACTGTTGATATTATACAACCTATGTACAACCCCATACGCAATTGGGAACATGCCACGGTAGATTATACCAAACAGTTAATAGCATTGTTACCACTGTATGATGTACGTTTAATTATTGTAAACGATGGTTCTACGCAGGGTGCAAGCAATGCCAGTGTAGCGTATGTGGCGCAACATATTACCAATTTTACCTACATAAATAATACGGAAAACAACGGCAAGGGCTATGCTGTACGTTGCGGCGTAGCACAATCTACGGCTAATTATGTTATTTATACTGATATTGATTTTCCGTTTGAATTAAATAACATACCGCAAGTACTGCAAACGTTGGTAAACGGGGCCGATGTGGCAATAGGTGTACGTAGCCAAAACTATTACGATAGTTTAAATTGGCAACGCAAACTTTCCTCTAAAGCAAGTAGATTACTTAACACTACGTTTTTAAAAATACCGTTTAACGACACACAATCGGGGCTAAAAGGCTTTAGTAGTAAGGCTAAGCCCATATTTTTAGCTACACGTATTAACAGGTATTTGTTTGATACAGAGTTTTTGGCAATGGTAGCCACCAGTACACCATTGGTAATGCAAACTACACCTATAACCTTGCGTGAGGGCATAGTATTTACCCACATGAGTACCACTACTATGTTGCGCGAGTTAATTAATTTTGGTTATGTAGTTATAAAAGCTACTCGCAATAGGTTAAAGCGCAGGCGATAGAATATAAGGGAATTACAATTTAATTCTTTAAAAGAAAAGGGCGATGCCTTATCGTTACCTACTAACTAAAATTTACACATAGTAACAAAGTAATGCCATGTAAAAACATAAAACTATTTACCTACGCCCATCCAGTTAATGTACCAACCGTATGTATTTGCTATAGCGGGTGTTATATCTTCAGTAGTACTTTGCAGATAAATACGAAATCCTGTAGCTGTAGGAGAATAAATTGAAGTAACGCCTGTTACTGTCCAATGATTTGTATTACCTACCATGCTTGAAAAATAAAAAGGTATAGATGTAAAACCTGCACTAGCAGTGTTTACATCTATATAAATACCACGATAAGATGGTAATCCTGGAGTTGCAGTATATTGTACCCAACCTGCGCCAGGTGCAGTACTACCTGTAGCTATACGTTGCGCATCGCCTGCTAAATTTTGGTTACGCGACGCACCTAATAAATTACCTATTACATGCAAAGGCTCAGTAGGTGCAGTTGTACCTATACCTACGTTGCTAGTAGTATGGTCTATATTTAAAATAACTGCTTTTCCAGTTCCTATATCATTATGAGTAATAAAAGAGGTTAAACCTCCTGCGGTACGTAATATCATCCATTTATTATTGAGGGTTGCATCTATGTCTATTAAACTAATATCAGCATAAACACCTTCCACATTAAGAAAAGCCCTATCTAACGTACTACTTAAATTTAATACACTTCCGCCAACAGGTATTGAACTTCTTAAGAGATTTGGTGTTGCTGTACCTATACCTACATGCCCTGTTTGATTAATAGTAACACGGCGTTGCCAAGCTGTACCATCAAAATGTTCAAACATAAAACCGTTAGGGGCACTAACGTCAGTAGGACTTAGGTGATATAGTTGCCAGTTGCGCCCACTTGGGTTTTTCATTAGTATAGAGTGCGACGTATTGGTAGTAAACTCTTGTGTAATTTTTCCGTCTAACACATGTAATTTTGTGGCTGGAGCAGTTGTACCTATACCCACGTTATTAGCAGGTGTTATAACTAACGGACTAGCAGATGTTGTTCTGTTACCTATAGCAAAACTGCCTGGGGTAAATGTTCCAAAAGTAGCTATAGATTCAAATACCCATTGTTGTCCGCTTGGAGCGGTATTATCCATAACCAAATCTAAACTACCTACTGGTATATTATCTTGTAAATATAGTTTGGCGGTTGGAGTTATTGTACCTATTCCCACATTTCCATTAGTATTTAATATACGCATGTTTTCTATGCTATTGGTTTTAAATACCAAATCTTTAGCATCAGTTGTGCCTATAAAGTTAGTTCCTGCGGTAGTACCTGTATTGCCTTTTAGCAACCATGAGTTGTTAGTTATACTATCTTTAATACTTTGTGGTGTAGGTAGTGTAACATTTGCGCCTACTATACCATTTACAGTAGTATTAAATGCGCCAGTAGTTGTATTGTACGTATTACTCAAGCTATTAACTATAGGTACTGCAACTCCTGCTACACCATTAACAGTAGTAGTAAGGTTATTGGCGGTGCTAGTATTGGTTACTGTGTTTATTGCTAAAGT
>JBEBIC010000252.1:0-3907 GCA_040080595.1 Bacteroidia bacterium
TGGGTTTTCCAAATCGAGCATGGCTTGCTTGTCGTGCAAAATTTCGTTTATTTCTTTTTCAATAACTTCGTCTTTCTCCGAATTATCTTTAGAAAAATGACCACCATGTGTTGCAGACACATCTACCAGTGTTTTTTGTAAATAGGTTTTATAAAAACCGTCCGCCTCTGTTTTTAGTAATTCGTTGGTTTCGGCAATTATATATTGTTCAATAGTTTTGCGTATATATCCGTCTTTGTTTCGGTATTCATCAATATTATCAATAAAAAATAGCGTAAGTGGTTTTATTTTTATGGGGCGTGTTAGCAATAGTTTTTCTATTTCAAAATGATGTTTTATTGCTTTTTGAATCATTGTTTCTTGCAACTTTTCGGCATACGAATACGGGTTAATTTTATCGCCCTTTTTCATTTCCAACCCATTGGATAAAACCACTGTGCTTTTATTTAAGTTTTCAATGGTTAAATCGGTCATTTCAGCATGTATTTTGCTTAAATTTTCTGTTTTAGTTAGCGCAACTGGCGCTTCGTTATTTAGCTGAAACCGTGCTTCTACACCGTCCGAATCAATAAACTTTACTACCGCATTTTTACCACTTTCAAATTCGGTAATGTGTCCTACTATCCCCTTTACTAGGTTGTTGTTAAACGCATTAACGGCCGTTAATTTATATACTAAATTATGATAGTCTTTGGTGTATGTTTTTTCGTTTTTGCCTGTAAATATATTTTTTTCAATACGTTCTTTATCAGGGAATGTAGCGCCATAACGCAACACAAATTGGGGTTTCATTTTTTGAATATTATCCCACGTTTTATTGCCTGTACCAAACTTATGTGGCTCATCAATAATCATAAACGAATGAGTTGCCGCAAGGGCATCAAACGGAATAGTATATTTATCAAACAAGCCTTTATCAAAACTTTTTTGCATGGTGTCGGAGTTTATCATACCTGCATTTATAAGCAGTACTTGTATGCTGTTTTTTTGATAACTGCCTGCCTGTACAAAACTGGTAACTGCTGGTGGCAAATACGATTTTTTGCTTTTGCTTTTCAAACTTTCTACACAGTGCAGGTTAAGCGTTTTGCCGTATTGCTCATTAAAATGGGTGCGACTACTCTCCGATTTTAAAAAATTAATTGTTCCTGCTTTTATGGATAACGTAGGTACAATTATAATAAACTTAAAAATACCGTACCGCTTGTTGAGTTCAAACATGGTTTGGGTATAGGTATAGGTTTTGCCTGTGCCTGTTTCCATCATTACGTCTATGATGTTGCTTTTTAGGTTAGGCGTTTCTTCTATACTGTTGCGTTGTTGTTCCGCCTTAATATTGGTAGCATATTGCCCAAAAGGAAGTATAGCATTACCTAACGAGTTGCCTATTTTTGTAATGTTGTTATATACTGGGTTAATATAATTTTGGTCTGCCGTTACTTTAGCATCATCATGTATCTTTAAACCCTCAAACACCGCTAGGGTGCTTTCTACTGCGTTTTTTTGATGCGCTAAGTTTTTTTCAAAATTGAATGCCGCCATTAGTTGAGTTGTATTTAGTTTTGAGTTTTTAATGTTGAGTTGTGTACTCGTAAAGTAGTTGATAGTACACTTGTTTTATTTAGGTTTTGGTGGAGTAACGGAGCTACAACTTTGGTTGTATATGAGTTTCAACTCCGCTCAACAACCAATGCGTGAATGTATTTAAGCAACTGTATTTGGGCTATGTATATAATTACAATTGATGTTAAGCGTACTTTATAATCCGTACTTAATTAGCATTTAGTAACGAGTTATAAAATCAATGTCGCTTTTTTTCTTGTTGTTGTATGTTTTTACATTTTCGGTAAGCTCTCGTAATCGGGCGCTTTCAAAATGATAACCAAAGGCTATGATGCTTTTAGGATCGAAGTGCTTGTCCATATCTATTTTCTCGAGCAAGGCTTGCAGGTTGTTGGTGCTAAAGCCGTTGTGCATTAAGTACAACCTTCCATTGCCGTAGTGGGCGCTGTAGCCGTTTAAGTCCACGGTTTCTAGGTTGTGGGTTAGGGCTATGCCGTCGTAAGTTTTCCAGGTGGTAAGTAGTGCGCTTAGGTCTTCGTGGGTTAGTTTACTTGTATCAAACAAGGTTTGCGTGGGGTTAAACTCTTCGGCATCAAAATCATAATCGTCCCAAATGGGCGTGGTTTCTATTATTTTAAATGTGTTTTGGGCGTGGGCGTGGGCTAGTTTTTTTAGCTCTGCTTCGGTTTCGGGGGTGGGAAGTTCTTTGGCTAGTTGTTGTATTTTTTGGTCAATGCCTGCGTTTATTTTGTTGGCGGCACGTAGTAGGCGTTCTTTGGTAATTTCAAATATGGTGGGCTCGGCGTGCAGTTCGTTTTTTACAAAATCGTAAGCGGCTTTGTTTTTCTTTGGGTCAATGGCTTCGGGTAGTTGTACTAATATAAACTTTCTGTTGCCTCCATCTTCGGCATTTAGTTGCATTACCGCATCGCCCGTAGTACCAGAGCCCGCAAAGAAATCGAGGATAAGGTCGGAGGGAGTTGAACCAATTTTTATAAGATGATTTATTAATTTTGTTGGTTTAGGGAAATCGAAAAATAAAGAGCCATTAAATATTTTTTTTAAGTCTTGTGTTCCATCTTGTCCGCTACCAACTAGTTTATAATCGAGCCAAGTTTGAGGAACGATACCATCAGGCATTTCATTTAAATATCTTTTAACTCTTGGAACACCTTTACCATCAACACCAAACCACATTTTATTTTCAGCAATAAATTGATTAATCCTATCAAGTGAAAATCTCCAACACCTACCATCTGGTGGTAAGTGTGCACTTCCATTTGGTGCGGTAATTTCAAAAACTCCACTTTGAGAGAAACTTGTCGCTAAAATTGAACCAGACGTCCAATCTCCATTAGGGTCATTATCTGGATTTTTGTAATCTTTATTATGTTTATCCTCTCTGCCAAGCAAGTTTCTTTTATATAATTCTTTATTTTTCGCAAAATGAATTATAGATTCGTTACTTGTGGATATAAATTTATTATCATTTTTAGGGGCAAAGTTTTTTTGCCAAACAAACTCCGCCACAAAATTCTCTTCCCCAAACACTTCATCCATCAATAGTCGTAATTGTGCCACTTCGTTGTCATCAATGCTTATAAAAATTACGCCATCGTCTTTGAGTAATTGTTTGGCTACGTATAGCCTAGGGTACATAAAGGTAAGCCACGCGCTGTGGCTATTGCTGTTGGCGGTGGTAAAATCGAGTATGCGTTTGGCTTTTTCGGCATTTACGCCTATTAGGTTTTGTAGTTCTTGGTTGGTAAATTTTCGGTCGTCGTTATACACAAAGCCGTCGCTGCCTGTGTTGTAGGGCGGGTCTATGTATATCATTTTTACTTGCTCGTAGTAGGCGTTGGTAAGGTGTTTTAGCACCTCTAGGTTGTCGCCTTTTATAAGCAGGTTTTGTGCGTTTTGGTTTTGGGGTAGTGCGTTGTGTGGGTGGGTTGTTTTTAGTAGTGTGGTTGCGGGGTCGCTTGCTAGTAGGCGTGCGTAGCTTTTGCCTAACCAATGGAGGCTATAACTTTCGGTAGAAAAATTAATTTCGTTTTGCTGTAGGTTTTCTTGGAATTTTTCTAACAGGAATTTCCCCTCTTTATCAAAACACTGCGGGAACTGTTTTTTTAGTACCGCTAAGTTGTGGTTGGGTACTTGTATAGCGTTGGTTATTTTTTGTGGATTGGTCATGGGTAGTATTAATTACGAATTACGTTTAATATAAAGCGTTGGCAAGTGTGCAATGTAGCGTTTATTTACTAGTGGTAAATATAGGTTTTAAACCTAATTATATGTTTTTTTTAGTCCAATTATTACACTATTATTTTATTCACATCACGTTGGC
>JBEBIC010000253.1:0-3901 GCA_040080595.1 Bacteroidia bacterium
ATTTTAACTCTGTTCATTTGTTATAAAAAATGGTTGTTCTTAACTGTTTATTTATAAAAATAAGTAGGATTAAGAACAACCATTTTAGTAATGTTTGTATTGTTTATTAATTTAAGCTAAATACTACGGGTAAGTTAAACTGTACACGTACCGATTTACCATTTTGTTTACCTGGTTTCCAGTTAGGCATAGATTTTACCACACGCATTGCTTCTTGTGCTAATCCTGGGCCTCCTTTTACTCCACGTAGTTCTTTTACGTCAGTAATGTTTCCGTCAGGTTCTACAACAAAGGTTAAGAATACTCTACCACTTATGTTGTTATCTTTTTCCATTGCTGGATACTTAATTTTGTTACCCAAAAACTTCATCATTTCGGCTTCTCCTCCAGGAAATTCGGGCATTTGCTCTACTACAGTAAATATTTGTGGTGGAGCTTCCTCCACTACTTCTTTACCTGTACCTTCAAGCAATGAACCATCTACTCCGTCTGTGCTACCTTCTTCTGTTTTAGTACCTGCATCAACCTCTTTTAAGACTTCTTGTGTTGGAGGTGGCTCAACCACTTTTTCATCAATTTCAACCTCTGGTGGTGTAAACTTTACTGTAGATTTTAAGGGTGGTGGTGGTTCTACGGGGGGTGGTGGTGGTTCATTTTTGTCTAATGGAGGTGGTTCTTCCATTGTAACTACTTCAGTGTTTTTAAATTTTTCTTCCTCAGGAATCAAATCGCTTAATGCCGCCACTATACGTGGTCCTACAATAGCCGATACACCCAAAGCTAACGAAATAATTATTCCCAAAAACGTGTTACGTCCTGCTTTTTTGCGCATTTCGTACGCTCCGTATTTTTGGTTTCTACCATCAAAGACGAGTTCTACCCAATCTCTATCAAAAATATCTGTTGCCATTTTTTAAGTGTTTAGGTTTATAATTTAACGGTTTTAATCATCTCTACTTCTACAGGTGTAATATCTACCATAGCATAACGTCCTATGTTGCATATAGACATTTCGTCCAATATATCTACTACGTTTTTATACTTTGATTTATCGTCAGCTTTTATAACCACTATTAAGCCTTTATCAAAACTTTTAATAGCAGATATACGCTTACGTAATACCTCTTCTGTCATTTTATGCTCTGCGAACATTTTTTTGTACACAGGTATAGAATCTATCCCAACACGGTTGCGGTCTCTACTTTCTTTTAATAACATTTTACGTACACCTGTTGCACTGTAATTAGTTATTATGGGTGTTGAAGGCTCTTTTGTTTTTGCATCAACAAAATAGTACACTACTTTATCGTTTTCGGCTAATAATAATGTTACTGTTTGTGATGCTGGAATAAGTGTTTTTATCGTTTCATCTTTTACAGGCATGTTTAATTCCATTGCCTGTGGCGTGCTCATGGTAGTGGTAAGCATAAAGAAGGTAATAAGTAAGAAACCTAAGTCCACCATGGGCGTAAAATCCACACGGGTACTCATTTTCTTGCCTTTGGGCTTGCCTCCTTTTTTACCACCGCCGGAGGTATCTATTTCTGCCATTGTTATTTAATATTTATACTATTAATATTCTCTTAAAAATTGTACTCGTTGTACTTTATCTGTTTTGCTTTGGTGGCGCTTTATTTGGGCGCTTTTTCCATTGCTGTAATAAAGTTAAAACGGTTTACATTGCGGTCTTGCAATGTTTTTATTACCTGTTTTACCACTGGAACGCTTGTTTCTCTATCGCCCTTAACAGCTACACGTAGGTCGTTGTTGGCTAAACGTGCTTGCCACACCCAGTCCGAAAGTTCATTGTTTAATGAGTCCGACGGTATTCCTGTTTGTTTAAATGCACCACGTTGTTCAGGTTTCATATCCAAGAATTTACCTAACTGTGCTACTGGTATTCCAAACGAGCTCATGTTAGCAAATTCTTTTTGTTGTGCTGCGCTAAAGGTAACTTTATACTTTTCGCCTACTTTGTTCAACATTTCTACACGTGTTTTTTCTCCATCTATTGAAAAGAATACACGGCTGTCTTTGTCGAGGGTTAGGAGCATAATGTCTTTCTCGGGCAATTTTATTTCGGATATGGAAGAGGGCGTTTCCACCGTTACAGGCTCTTCGGGCTTAAACTTGGTAGCCAACATAAAAAATGTAAGTAACAAGAAAGCTACGTCGGTCATTGCCGTCATATCCACCGAAGTGCTCTTACGAGGGGTTTTATTTTTTGACATTTCTTTATACTTATTTAACTATTCGTAATTTACTTTTGCTTTAAATAATGGTACTTGCAACGGTGTGTTGCGTGGTAGTATTATTTTTGCGAAGCTGCAAATTGTTGTGTAATTGTAAATCCTATTTCGTCGATAGTGTGTGTAATACCATCAATTTTAGATGTAAATACGTTGTACATAATAGTTGCTAAAGCAGAGTTACCAATACCTAATGCAGTGTTGATTAGTGCCTCAGAAATACCATCGGCTAATGCTCCTTGTCCGCCTGCACCTTCTGCTGCTAACGCCGAGAACGCTTTAATCATACCTATTACCGTTCCTAACAAAGCTATTAACGTAGATACTGACGCCATAGTAGCGATGATAACTAAGTTACGCTCTAAGTGAGGCAATTCTAATTGTGTAGCTTCTTCTAATTCTTTTTGTAATGCTAATACTTTTTGGTCTTTTGACAAATCAGTTGCTACTTGCATTTCTTTGTACTTAACTAATGTAGCACGTGTAACGTTAGCTACCGAACCTTCTTGTTTGTCGCACTCTGCAATAGCTGCATCTATTTGACCTTGGTTAAGTAAGGTTTTAATTTTGCCTACTAAATCTTTAGCCGAACCTTTACCTTGTGCTTTACCGATTGTTAAAAAACGCTCAACCGAAAATGAAACACTCATTAATACCAACGAAACTAATATTGGTACAATAAAACCACCTTTGTGCATTAAACCAAGTACGTGCCCAATACCTTCTTTAATAGGATGATTGGCTGGGTCGCCACCTTCAAAATTTGCTGGATTTCCTAATACAAACATGTAAATAGAAATACCTAATACTAACAATACTGGAATGGCGAATGATGAAAATACATCAGAAAAAGATTTGCCTCCTTTTTTTGCTACTGCTGTTGTTGTTGTTTGTGCGCTCATTGTTTTTTTTGTTTTTAAGATTAGTTGTTTAGTTGTTATTTGTTGAATGCAATTATAAAAATTATAATTTATTTATTTGAAAAAAGATATCAAAACTATTAAATAACTCTATAAATGGTTTTGTGGGGTATATTAGTGGTAATTATATAACGTTTACAATAGCTCTGTAAGTTGTTTTATCTCGGTATTTACGTTGTTATTTAAGTACAAAATGTTGTACACCGCATTGGTTATGGGCATATATACGTTGTGTTGTTGATTAATGTGATGAATACATTTTACAGCAAAATAGCCCTCTGCCACCATATTAAGCTCTAGTTGCGCTGCTTTTACGGAGTAGCCTTTGCCTATCATAGCGCCAAACGTACGATTGCGACTAAACTGCGAATATGCAGTTACTAACAAGTCGCCGAGGTAAGCGTGGTCGTTAATATCACGGTTAATGGGGTGTACAGCATCTACAAAACGTTTTATTTCCTGTATAGCATTGGACACCAACACTGCCTGAAAGTTATCGCCATAGCCCACGCCGTGGCATATACCACTGGCTAAAGCCATAATGTTTTTGAGCACTGCCGAGTATTCGGTGCCATATATATCATCGTTTATTGATGTGTTGATGTATCTGCAATTTAACGCTTGAGCTACATTGCTTGCTAACACTGCGTTTTGGCTTGCTATAGTTAAATACGATAAGCGTTCCATAGCTACTTCCTCGGCGTGGCAAGGGCCTGCTATTACTGCAATATT
>JBEBIC010000254.1:0-3884 GCA_040080595.1 Bacteroidia bacterium
GTTAGATAAAATTAACGCAATGGATAAAGAACAGTTAAAAGAATTTTACAAAGAAGTATTAGCCGAAGGCGGTTTTAGCGAAAAAGGAGGCGGTGGTCTTGGAATGATAGATATAGCACGCAAATCAGGGCATAAACTAGATTATACATTTGACCCAATAGACGATACCTACTCGTTTTTTAATCTTACAATTAGAATTAATCAATAACATAAAACATACAAAACACAACAAAATAATGGCTGATATATTAAACATTGAAGGAACACCAAAAACACCAGTAATAAAGTTTGACCCCGCTACTGGAAAATTAGACTTGAAAGGACGTTCAATCCCCGAAAACTCTATTGAATTTTACAAACCATTAATTGATAGCTTAGAATTATTTTCAACAGCTGCAACCAAAGAAATGAGTGTAAATATTCACTTAGAATATTTTAATACAAGCTCGTCTAAATGTATATTAGATGTGTTTAAAAAATTGGAACACATACACAAAGGCGGTAGTAGCAACGTATTAATAAACTGGCACTACGAGCAAGACGATGAAGATATGTTAGAAGCTGGCGAAGATTATCAAGCAATAATAGCTGTACCATTTAAAATGGTGGAAGTAGAAGAATAATAAAAAAACATAATTACAACTGCCTCAAAATTTTCTTGAAATTTTGAGGCAGTTTTTTTTAGTAAAACACCAAAACTTTAAATTAACAAATTATATACAAATGAAAACAATATTTACACTACTCTTAACTTGCATTACCACATTATTATTGGCACAAAACAATGTACCTGCACTAACTAACGTTACTGCAAGCATTGATACTACTACCAAACAAGTTACCCTTACCTACGATGTAAGCGATACTGAAAACGATACGTTAGAAGTATCATTGCGAATATCTGCTGATAATGGCACTACGTATTTAGTACAAAACACCAACGTAACAGGTGCTATTGGCGCAGGTATTATAGTAGGTGCAAGCAAGCAAATAGTTTGGGATTATACTACTGTAAGTGGTGCATCGGGTAGTTATATGTTTAAAATAATAGCTAACGATAACAAACCTGTAGATATACAAGCTATGGTAAATAGTGTAGATAGTATGCGCCTTAAAGCAGATATGCAAATAATAGAAGCCCCACGCAACTACTCTACCGCACTAACTAAAATACACGAGGTGCGAGATACTATTTATAACCGATTTACAACTTTAGGACTGCAAACGGCTACACAAAATTTTGTGTACGGAGCGTACCAAGCTAAAAATGTAATAGGTAAAAAACAAGGACTTACGCAAGAAGATTCGGTACTTATTGTTGATGGACATTATGATAGTGTAGATTACGCACCAGGGGCTGATGACAACGGTTCGGCGGTGATAGGTGTATTGGAAGCTGCCAAAATATTAAGCGCATACAATTTCAAAAAAACAATTCGTTTTATTGGTTTTGATTTAGAAGAGCAAGGACTTATAGGCAGTAAGGAATATACAAACAATGGTATAAAAAGTTACGAAAAAATAAAAAGCGTAATTAATTTTGAAATGATAGGCTATTACAGCACACGCAAAAATTCGCAAACATTTCCTGCAGGTTTTAATTTGTTATTTCCTACTGCATATAACCAAGTAGCGGCAGATACATTTAGAGGCAATTTTATAACTAATGTTGCTAATACTGCATCTGCTAGTTTGCGCACCGCATTTAATACTAATGCTGCATTGTATGTGCCTGATTTAAAAATAGTACCCATAACAGTTAGCGGTACTGGCACATCAGTGCCCGATATGCGCCGTAGCGACCATGCTCCATTTTGGGATAAAAGCATTAAAGCCTTAATGCTAACTGATGGTGCAAATTTTAGAAATAAAAATTACCACACCACTAACGATGTTTCGGACTCGTTAAGTTTTACATTTATTACCAAAGTAGTAAAAGCAACTATAGCTACGCTTGCAACCCTTGCCGAGCCTATGCACTGTGGTTACGAAGTGGTTAGTTTAACTGTACCTAACGTAATTGTTAATACTCCATTTAAAACAAAAAACACAGAAAAACTAGTAGTAACGCCTAACCCAGCTAACGAAAAATTAAACGTAAATTGGGAAAGTATAAACTGGACAGCTACCGAAATAATGTTAGTAGATATGTACGGAAAGCAAGTATATAAAGCCTATCCAACCGAAAGTACGAGGAAAAACCACAGTATTTTTACTGAAGCATTAGCCAACGGCACCTACTTGTTAAAAGTAATAGGTGGCAATACTATGCTAACGCAAAAAGTTATTATAAAACATTAAGATAACTTTAATACTCATCAACAAACAATGGGTAGGTATATGCAGTGGTAAGTTTTAAGTCGTGGGCTTTTTTTAAGAGCGTATTTACTGCCAACTTGCCCTGTACACCTAAGTTTATACTAAAATCATTTACGTATAAATTAATGTGTTGTTGTTGCACTGTTTCGTTCATTTCTTGTGCATGCTGTTGTATATAGCTTTTGCTGGCTTCGGGGTTGGCAAAGGCATACTGCACACTTTCCTTAATAAGCTGCGATACCAGTTGTTGTACCTCAATAGGTAATTTACGACTTACCACAATACCTCCCAATGGTATGGGCGCATTTACCAACTGTTGCCAATAGTCGCCAAGGTCTATTATTTTTACAAAACCATGCTGAGCATACGTAAAACGGTTTTCGTGTATAATTAAGCCTGCGTCTATTTGGTTATGTTGCAAGGCGTTTTCAATAGCACTAAATACATATTCGGTTTTGTGTTGCGCATTGGGGTAAGCAATGGCACACAAAAAATTAGCCGTAGTTAATTTACCAGGAATACCAATACGCACCTTAGCGTTAGGTTGCTGTAAATCGTATGTAAGTTGGGCTACGTTAGTGGTGGCATTAGTAATTAATAATGGGCCAACTCCATAGCCCAAGGCACTTCCGCTAGTGCATAATGCGTAAGCGTGTGTAAGGTAAGCATACGCATGGTAGCTTAGTTTGGTTACGTGCAATTCCTCTTGTGTAGCCATAATGTTGAGTTGTTCTACATCAGTAAGGGTAGCTTCAAAATTAAGTCCACGGGTATCAATGCGTTTGTTGATGAGAGCATCAAATATAAATGTATCGTTGGGGCAGGGCGAAAAGCCAAGAGTTAGGGTCATACTAATAAGTTAAAATTGTTGATGTAAAAATAGGTAATTGTTGGTATCAATTTTATAGTTGGCTGAATTTATTACTTTAACATATTTACCTCTTGGTGGCTGAGCAAAGTCCGTATTGTACTAAAGCCCCTATACAGCAAGCGCTAGTTAGCCGTGCATACTACCGTATAGCGTCCCGCTTGTGGAGCTAATTATTAGTACACAAGTTATTTGTTAAAACGTTATATTTGTTATAAAAAAATGAATGAACATAATACATGAACCAAGTAACTGTTATAAACGCACAAGCCCAGAGACTAACGAAGTTACAAACTTCTGCATATACACTCACAAGTGACGCTGATACTTCGGCTGCGCTCAGTAACCAGCTTAACACTTGCGAGAGCCAACCAATTTAATAATAAGCTATGGAACACTTGCGAGAACGGGGCAGAAGGTTGTACTGATGGTTCAACGAGTATTACTACAGAACGTACCGCAGCAGGAACAGGAACGGTAACACGCCTTTCAACAGTAACACCTCCATCAAGCCAAACTACAACTAAACCACAATAAAATGAAATGTTTTATAATATTTTTAGCGTGTAGCTTTACATTGCTAAGTAGTTATGCACAGCGTAATACGAATTTTATAGTAGGAAATTCTAATATATTGAAAGAAGTAAAGGCAACAGTAGAAGAACTCCCTATTTTGAAAACTGGTTATATCGACGGG
>JBEBIC010000255.1:0-3874 GCA_040080595.1 Bacteroidia bacterium
GAAGTAGATTATAATAATATTCGTGATTTTTAAAATATATAAATCTTACTTCGTTATCTTTATCATTACTCGAAAATGCTTCTAAATTTCTTGGTCTTGGCAAAAGTCTGTCCCAATATGCTTTCGCGAGCATCGTTAAATTTTGTCTATTTTGAATGTCAATTTTTATCATAGGTAGTTTTGCTAATAACTGCTAACTTGTTAAGTGGCGAATATAATTACTATTAACCAATAATCAAGTAAAAACACAACATTGCTTGTTTTACTAATAAATAAGCCACTTTTTATATGCGCATTTTGCATGGTAAAATCTGTTATTGTTATAATTAGATATTCAAAATGCGCACGTGCGTATTTTGAATATATTTTTTGTAATGCTTAATATTAAGCCAACAAAAACAAAGAGGCGTTACCATTACAGTAACGCCTCTCGTTTTTATTAATTGTACTTGAAAAATTAGTTTTTCACTTCTTCAAATTCAACGTCTTGTGCTTCGCCAGATGCTTGTGGCTCTGCTTGTGCACCTGCTTGTCCTTTGTTATCGGCACCTGCTTTGTACATTTCTTCGCTTGCTGCTTGGAATAATGTATTTACTTGCTCCAATGCTACTGTAATAGCAGCTACGTCGCGGTTACCGTGTGCTTCTTTAAGGCGTGCTAATGCAGCTTCAATAGGCTCTTTTTTCTCAGCAGGAATTTTATCTCCGTATTCTTTCAACGATTTCTCAGTTTGGAATATAGTAGAATCTGCTTCGTTTACTTTTTCAGCTTCCGCTTTAGCTAAAGCATCTGCTTCAGCATTTTGCTCTGCTTCTGCTTTCATACGTTGAATATCAGCATCAGATAAGCCTGATTTAGCTTCAATACGTATGTTGTGCGATTTTAGTGTAGCCTTATCTTTAGCCGATACTTGTAATATACCGTTAGCATCAATATCAAACGTAACTTCTATTTGAGGTACGCTGCGTGGTGCTGGTGGAATACCGTCAAGGTTAAATTCGCCTAATTTACGGTTGTCTTTTGCCATAGGGCGCTCGCCTTGGAACACTACTATTTGTACGCTTGGTTGGTTATCTACCGCTGTAGAAAATTGCTCCGATTTTTTAGTTGGTATAGTAGTGTTTGCTTCTATAAGTTTAGTAAACACACCGCCCATAGTTTCAATACCAAGGCTTAAAGGAGTAACGTCTAACAACAATACATCTTTAACTTCGCCTGTAAGTACACCACCTTGTATAGCAGCACCTATTGCTACTACTTCGTCAGGATTAACTCCTTTAGATGCAGCTTTACCAAAAAATGCTTCTACCGCAGCTTGTATAGCTGGTATGCGTGTAGAACCTCCTACTAATATTATTTCGTCTATATCGTTTATGCTGTAACCTGCATTTTTTAATGCCGAACGACAAGGCGCAATAGTACGTTTAATTAAATCGTCGGTCAATTGCTCAAATTTAGCACGAGTAAGGTTACGTACTAAGTGTTTCGGGATACCATCAACTGGCATTATGTATGGTAAGTTAATCTCAGTAGATTGTCCGCTTGATAATTCTATTTTAGCTTTTTCTGCACCTTCTTTCAAACGTTGCAATGCCATAGGGTCTTTACGTAAGTCTAAACCTGCGTTTTCAGCCATAAATTCGTCAGCTAACCAGTCCATAATAGTTTGGTCAAAGTCATCACCACCTAAGCGAGTATCGCCATCAGTTGATTTTACTTCAAATACACCATCGCCTAATTCAAGTACCGATACGTCATGTGTTCCACCACCGCAGTCAAACACCACAATTTTCATATCCTTACCTTTTTTGTCCATACCGTAAGCTAAAGCAGCGGCAGTAGGCTCGTTAATGATACGTTTTACGTTTAAACCAGCAATTTCGCCTGCTTCTTTAGTAGCTTGACGTTGTGCATCGTTAAAGTAAGCTGGTACAGTTATAACTGCATCAGTAACATCGTAACCCAAAAAGTCTTCAGCAGTTTTTTTCATTTTTTGTAAAATGATAGCTGATATTTCTTGTGGTGTAAATGTACGGTCGTCTATTTCAACACGTGGCGTGTTGTTGTCGCCTTTTACTATTTTGTAAGGTACACGTCCTATTTCGCTTTTTACTTCGTCAAAAGTATGACCCATAAAACGCTTAATAGAATATACTGTTTTAGTAGGGTTGATGATAGCTTGACGCTTAGCAGGATCTCCTACTTTACGTTCAGCTTTATCAAACGATACTATCGAAGGTGTAGTTCTACGTCCTTCGTTGTTAGGGATTACAACAGCTTCGCTGCCTTCCATTACCGATACACACGAGTTGGTGGTACCTAAGTCAATTCCAATGATTTTTGCCATGATTTCTTGTTTTTATTTTTTATTTAGTTGTTTTTATTTTGATAACTGCATTTCAATTGTTGTGCCTATGCGGTGCTACTAACTATTTGGCAGAAAATGGGATTAAGGGTATGACAAATTTTAATCCGCCACCGTTAATTTACTGCCATTATAACCTCTATTAGCGACGGCGCATATAAATACTTACGTAATGCAACAGCGTAACAAGCGATGCCAAAGCGGCTACTACATAAGTTAATGCAGCCCATTTAAGTGCGTCTTTGGCCTTATCGTAACCAATACCTGCTACCACGCCCGAACTTTGTAACCATGCTAAGCCACGTTGCGAGGCATCAAACTCTACTGGTAATGTAATGAATGAAAATAAGGTAGTAAGCGCAAATAACACTATGCCAATGCCCAACAACGGCGGAAATACGGTTACTAATAATATACCTGCCATAAGTATGTATTGTAACCAAGTGCTAGTAACGCTTACTATGGGTACTATTTTGCTGCGCATGGTAAGCCAACTGTATGCAGTAGCGTGTTGCACAGCATGCCCGCATTCGTGCGCTGCTACTGCCGCCGCCGCTACATTGCGCTGGTTATACACCACACTTGATAGGTTTACGGTTTTGTTTGCAGGGTTGTAATGGTCAGTAAGTTGCCCCTCCACGCTTATTACTTTTACGTCGGTAATATTATTGTCGCGCAGCATACGTTCAGCTATTTCGGCACCTGTAAGCGCTATGGGTTCGTGGCTATATTCGTCAAATTTGGCTTTTAGTTTATTGCTTACAGCCCAGCTGGCTAAGCCTATTATTGCCATTAGTACTATTCCGTATAACATGTTTTTTTGGGGTTTTATTTGTTAATAATTATCAAATCGGTTTTTACTTTTTGTTGCTCTTGTTTAAATGCTTCCCAATAGGGTGAACCCATATCGTTGTTTTGTGTTTTATTAGCGGCTTTAAAATTAATCATTCGTGTTTTATGATTATTTAATACTGTAAATATAGCTACTGGATTGCTCATTATTACTCCGTTTAGGGTGTGTGCAAGCATTGCTAATTCTTTACTTATTAGTATTCTACTTTCGGTTAATGATAAGTTACTATTAGGGCCTCCCCAAACTTCATGTGCCGTTGCATCGTCTTGGTTATCGTCTTCCCAATCGCACACATCGCACAACTCATAATGGCCTCTATGTGTAAGTGTAGCAAACCCACAGCTTGGGCAAGTACAGGCAGGTATAGTGTGCTGGGCAATATAGGCGTTAAGTGTAATACGGCGCAGTGCTACTGTATTTAGCAATTCGTTATCGGTTACCGATAGTACGGTTATGTCTATTTTGTTAGGTAACATAGGGGTGTTTTATATGAAATTTACTTTTAATTAAAGTTTGTTTTTAGCTCTTCGTTTAAATATTATTATTGATGATACAAATCCAAATATTATAAGAACAATCAGTAACAAACTTCTAAATGGTCTATAACTTATGGCGTATAAAGGAAAAATACTCGTAATAAGCACAAAAATAATTGC
>JBEBIC010000256.1:0-3849 GCA_040080595.1 Bacteroidia bacterium
ATCCTGCTATTTTTTACACAAGCAATTGTTTAAAACCATTATATTTGTAGCAATTCATACAATGAAAGAGATAAACAAATACCTAACCGAATTATTGCAATTGCACGATTGCGTAGTGTTACCCGCCTTTGGTGGGTTTGTGGCGTCGTACAATAGTGCCACCATTAATACTACCAATGGCTTGGTGCAACCGCCATACAAAAACATATTAT
This sequence comes from Bacteroidia bacterium, assembly GCA_040080595.1. GTDB lineage: Bacteria > Bacteroidota > Bacteroidia > UBA4408 > UBA4408 > JACMRI01. Next base: position 213 of record JBEBIC010000256.1, read on the forward strand.
TTAACAAAAACCTAGTGCACAACGATGGTTTATTGGCGCATTATATTGTTGAAAACAACAACTGTACTATGCCCGAAGCCCTTGCTGCTATTGAAACCTACGTGCAACACATTAGCACACAAATAACTACTACCAAACGTGCAGAGCTACCGCAATTGGGGGTATTGTATGTAAATGATGAAAACACATTATTGTTCCGTCAAACCAAAACACAGGAATATTCATTAGCATCGTATGGCTTACCCTCATTTACGGCTAATAAATTAATAGCGCAAGCCATACCAGTAGCCGAAACCAACATAGTACAATTACCTCCACCAACATTATCAACAGAAACTTTACAAACTCAAGCTGTTGTGCGCAAACTAAACTACAAACGCTGGGCAGTAGCCGCAGTAACTATTCCTGCATTAATAGGTTTAGTGTGGGCATCGCTCAATATTAATCAATTGCAAAATACCAATTTTGCAGGCTTTACAAGTCCTAACACAACAGTACAAAAACCTACAACGCCACTATACGACCGCGCTTATTTTGAGCAACGTATGAACAAAGCCGAGCAAAGCATAACTACTTGCAAACACGCTATAGATTCGCTTACACAAGTTATTGCGCTTAAAGCCCAAGCAGATACTACACGTGTAAGTACAGTATCTGCTAAGGTTGTACAACAATTAAGCTATGCCAAATATTACTTAATAGCAGGTTGCTTTAGTAGTGTGGAAAATGCTACCAATTATGTAAACGAACTAAAGCAACAAGGCTACCCCAATGCACAAATAATAGACGGAAACATAAACGGTTTAACCCGTGTTGCATACGGCGGATACGCTAGTAAAACCGATGCGCAAGAAGTAAAAAGTCAGCTAACGGCAAGTAATGCAGGCGCATGGATTTTTAAAACAATAAACTAAAATTGCAACTTATTTTATAACCAAAAACATATATTCAAAACAACAATGAACGACGAAATACAATTAATTTTAACTACTGTTGAGGACGATATGAATAACGCCTTAACCCACCTTGATAGCGAATTAGCCAAAGTACGTGCAGGACGTGCAAACCCTACCATGTTGGACAGTATTTACGTAGATTATTACGGTACTAAAACTCCATTAAACCAAGTAGCTACCATTAATAGCCCCGATCCTAGAGCATTGGCTATACAACCGTTCGAAAAATCGTTGTTGGTAGTGATAGAAAAAGCCATACAAGCCGCCAACCTTGGGTTTAACCCCCAAAACGATGGCGTAATGATACGTATTATAGTGCCGCCACTTACCGAAGACCGACGTAAAGACTTAGTAAAAAAAGCCAAAAACGAAGGCGAGCAAGCCAAAGTAGTTATACGCAACGCGCGCAAAGAAGGTAACGAAGAGGTAAAGAAATTAGTAAAAAATGGTTTGCCCGAAGACGAAGGAAAAGTGGTAGAAGACAAGGTACAAAAGCTAACCGACGCACACATTACCAAAGTAGATAAACTAATGGAAGTAAAAGAAAAGGAAATATTGACGGTTTAGTCAATATTTCCTTTTTAGGTTTATGCCTTATAAAAACAATACAAATTTATAAAACAATAATTAATTATGATTCAAAAAACTTCAAACGCTTTTATAGCATCATCGTGGGTAGCATTAGGTACTGGCGTAGTTGGGTATTTAACAGGACTTGTGCGAGCAACTATGTTACTTAACGAAAAAGGATATTATTTTACCGTACTTATGTTTGGTTTATTTGCCGTGGTATCATTACAAAAAAGCGTGAGAGATAGATTAGAGGGCTTTCCTGTAACCGATTTGTATTATGGTATTTGCTGGTTTGCTACACTCCTATCTATTTTGTTACTTACAGTAGGTTTGTGGAACGCTACATTATTACCTAGCGAAAAAGGATTTTATGCCTTTGCGTTTTTATTAAGTTTATTTGGTGGTATTGCCGTACAAAAAAACACACGCGATAATATGAATTTTGAGAGTAAAGACAGTGTAAATACAAATGTGTAATAGTTACAGTTTGTAACGGTTAGAGTAACTTATCTTAGTAAAACAGGAACGCGGTTACATACAAATAATTATATTATTTATGACAATTTCCCTCCACATTCAGAAGTGAAATTTGAATTAAAGATAGAGACATTTCAGAATGCGAAATCAATTAATTTAGACCTTATTGATGCTGTAGCTACAAAAGTTAGATGAGTTTTTTTAGTGCTAAAACACATATCCCCATGAAAAAATACGCCAAATACCTATTATACTTCACTTTATCGGTGCTTGGGTTTATACTTATGTACTTAGCCTGTGCCTATTGTTTATCAAGGATTGCGGTAGATAAAGAACCTACAGCGAGCAATGATGTTACCATTTATATTAAAACTAACGGTGTGCATACTGATGTGGTAGTACCCGTAAAAAACAATATGTACGATTGGAGTAAAGAAATTAAATATGCCAACACCACTCGCACTGATACTACTATGCAGTATTTGGCAATGGGTTGGGGCGATAAAGGTTTTTATTTGGAAACTCCCACATGGGGCGATCTTACTGCCAAAGTAGCTTTTAAAGCGGCATTTGCACTTGGGGCTACTGCAATACATACTACGTTTTACAGTACCATGCAAGAAAACGAAACTTGCAAAAAAATAAACATAAGCGCAGCGCAATACCAACGCCTTATAAATTACATAAATAACAGCTTGCAAAAAGATGCTAACGGACATTTAATACACATTAAAACCACTGCAAACTACGGTAACTACGATGCTTTTTACGAAGCCAACGGAAGTTATAGTATGTTGCATACCTGCAATACTTGGGCAAATAATGGCTTAAAAAATTGTGGACAAAAAGCCTGCTTATGGACTCCGTTTGACACAGGTATTTTCTTAAAATACGAGTAACAAAAATGCAAGCATTTGTTTTTAAACAGTTTGAAATAGCACAACACCTATGCGCTATGAAAGTAGGTACAGATGCTGTGCTACTTGGTGCTTGGGCAAATGTAACTGCTGCTAACACTGTATTAGACATAGGTACAGGCACTGGCATACTCGCATTAATGCTTGCGCAAAAAAACACACAAGCCACTATTACCGCCATTGATATTGACGAAGGTGCAGTACAACAAGCTACACAAAACTTTGCGCAAAGTAAATTTGCAACGCAACTTACGGCGCAACACATAGCCCTACAACACTTTGTAGCACAGACAAATAGCACCTATGATGTAATAATAAGTAACCCTCCTTTTTTCGAAAACAGTAGCCGAGCGCAAGACTCGGCACGTAACTTAGCACGCCACAACGATTCGCTAACATTAACCGAACTGGTACATAGCGTAGCAGCGTTATTATCTCCCTACGGTGTTTTTTATATTGTATTGCCCGCTACGCAACAATTAACATTAGCACAGTTAGCAAATAACTCAGCCTTGTGTGTGCAACGCATAATGTACATACATACCAAAGAAAATAAAGTGCCAAAGCGCATATTGGTAGCTATTGGCAAGCAACAGCAACCCACAACCGAGGAGCATTTAATAATAGAGTTAGAAAATCGCCACGACTATTCGCCCGAATATAAAGCCCTTACACAAGACTATTACGTGCGGTTTTAAGTAACGTGCGTTAAGT
>JBEBIC010000257.1:0-3848 GCA_040080595.1 Bacteroidia bacterium
GGAATATAACCAAGCTATAGAAAGCAGTACTAACCACATCTCTGTTTATGAGGTAGCTCCTGTAGCTTTTTTACTTGCGGTATTTTCGGCTATTCGGTTAGCTAATTTTAATAATGATGCGCGCCAAGTTACAGGTTTTATAGGTGTACCCACGCCTGCCAATTGTTTATTTATAATTTCGCTTGCAACTTTATACCACAATGATACAAGTGCCATAGCACCCTATTTGCACAATAACTATGTAATAACAGGCTTGGTATTACTTACCAGTAGTTGGCTATTGTGGGAAGTACCTTTGTTAGCACTAAAATTTAAAACCTATGATTGGGCTACCAACAAATACAAATACCTATTAGTACTGCTATGTGCCTTGAGTATAGCCACGTTGGGCGTATTAGGTGTAGCGGTAGCCATGCTTATATACGTAGTATTAAGTATAATTAGCTCGTTAAACGTTAATAAAAAATAAAACCAATGAAACACTTTATAACCTTATTAGTTGTAATAGTAATATCAACTGCAACCAATGCCAAAAACCTACGTGTATATACTATGCACACTACTTTTAAAGGCGAAAATAATACCACACTTATAGAACATTATTTAGCGTTTGATGCCTATACAGCACAAGCCAAAAAAATAGCAAGTGGCTACCAAGCATCTATACAAGTGGGTATATTAATAAGCGACCAAAATGGTAATGCGGTGTATGCCAACAAATACAATGTACTTAGCCCCATACAACCAAAGGAACGTTTACAAGGTGAGTTTATAGATATACAACGCTTTGCATTACCAAGTGGCAAATACACATTGGCACTGGAGTTAAAAGACAACAACGACACTATTAAACCTATAGAAAACACACAACAATTAATAGTGCCTTCATATACTGATTCGCTACTATTTTCGAGCATTGAGTTAATAGAAAGTTTTGAAGCCAGTACCGAACAAAAAGCAAGTGTTAAAAACGGATTTGATATAATACCTTACGTAAGTAACTATTATGGAAACGAGGCGAAGCAAATAAATTTTTATGTAGAGTTATATAACGCCGCTAAGTACTTAGGTACAGACCAAGGTTACTTAATAAAATATTATTTAAAAAATGCGGATACTAAAGAAACGCTAAACGATTTTGCTAATTTCTCACGTAATAAAGCAAGCGAGCGTATGGGCTTTATAGGTGCGCTATCGCTTACAAACTTGCCTACGGGTAATTATTTATTGTGTACTGATGCTGTAGATAAAACCAACACGGTACGTAGCCACAACGAATTTTTTATACAACATTATGGTATTAATTCATCATACTATAACACAGCAGACTCATCAAATAATTTTTTTGCGCAAATAACTAATGTAGATACCTTAAACGATTTAGTACGTAGTATGAAACCCATAGCTACCGCAGGGCAAAAAGGCTACATAGATAATATAGGTAAAGATGTAAATACAAAATTAAAGCAACAATTTTTATATAATTTTTGGTTAGAACGTAGCCCCAACAATACCTACGAGGCATACACTAAATACATGAAAGAAGTTGCTTACGTAAACAAAATGTATAAGACGATAATGTTTAAAGGTTATCAAGCAGATAGAGGTCGTGTGTATTTGCAATACGGAAAGCCAAGTTTAGCAAATACCTATGATCGTGAACCTAATAGCTATCCTTACGAAATATGGCAATATAATACCACCGATAAACGTAATAATAGACGTTTCGTTTTTTATAACCCAAGTCTTTCAGGAAATGATTTTGTATTAATACACTCTGATGCTTATGGCGAATTAAGAAATGAACGTTGGCAAGTGTTAATTAGTGGTAGAAATGGAAAAACAGTTGGTGTTGATCAAACTCAAACACCAAGTCTTTATGGAGAACATCCAAGAGAGAGTTATCAGCAGTATGATAATTTTGTTCCTATCAACGATGCTGATAAGGTTAGAGTACCACCAAAGAGATAATTCTCAATAACTCCAACTATTTATTCAGAGATTCATACAGTGTAAAACGCGAGTTCCTTATAGTTTTATTCAAGTTGGTTGTGTTTAAAAGATAAGCTACATTTCTTTAATCTTACTTAACTAGTAATAATTTGTTAAATTTTAAGTGTTTAATCGGATTTTAACCGATTAAGCTATTTTTATTTTACATTTTACTGCAAAATTATTTGCATATAATCGGAAAAAAACCGATTTTTATTGTAAATAATTACAATATGACATTTAGAAGAGCTGTAAAGCAATATACCGAAGCTCCCATTACGCACAGTGTAGTAATGGAGATGCTTACTGAATACACACGCGCCAATGATAAAATAAGCGAACTCGTAAAAGGAGGTGAGCTTACTATGTTGCGCAGAGGTATGTATGTTGCAGGCCCCGAAACCGATTTGCCAATTCCTAATTTGTTTGTAGTAGCCAATAATTTACGAGGTCCAAGTTATGTTTCCTTAGAATCCGCATTATCCTATTGGGGCTTAATCCCCGAAAGGGTTTACGAAATTAGTTCTGTTACACTTAAAACATCTAAAAAATACACTAATAATTTAGGGCGGTTTAGCTTCCAACATTTGAGCTCTCCGTATTATTCTTTTGGTATAGAAAGCATACGATTAACCGAGTTGCAAACTGCACTAATTGCTAGCAAAGAAAAAGCATTGTGCGATAAAATTATAACAACATCGGGCGTGCAGCTGCGTAGTGTGCAACAAACCATTGATTTTTTAACTAATGATTTGCGCATTGACGAAGAACAATTATCCCTCTTAGATACTCATAAAATAGCTACTTGGATAGAAGACGCTCCTAAAAAAAATAGTTTGCAAATGCTTATAAAAGCCCTTAATACACTATGATAAAAGAATGGATAGCCGAATACAACCCGCAAAGCGAAGAGGAAACATTAGATGCTTTACGCGAAATAATGCAGGAAATTGCATTGGCAGGATTATCACGTACTGATTTTTTTGAAAAAGCAGCGTTTTACGGCGGTACAGCCTTACGCATTTTTTATAAGTTAGATAGGTTTTCGGAAGATTTAGATTTTTCGTTGTTAGAACCCAATGCCAATTTTTCGTTAGAGCCTTATTTTGCTGCTATTATTAATGAGTTTGAAGCGCTTGGCTTAACCATAAGTATTAGGGAAAAAGACAAGAAAAACAAAACGGCTATTGAATCGGCTTTTTTAAAATCGGAAACTATTTGGAAAGAATTAGTGCTGGAAGACATTGTAAAGCAAGCGGGCATTAAATCTAACAAGGCAATAAAAATAAAAATTGAAGTAGATAGGCAACCGCCACCATTGTTTACCACAGAGGAAAAATTATTAATACGTCCATTTTCGTTTTATGTAAAATGTTTTGCTTTGCCTAGCTTGTTTGCAGGTAAAATGCACGCCTTGCTTTATCGCAAATGGAAAAGTCGTGTTAAGGGCCGCGATTGGTACGACTTGGAATGGTACATAAAAAAAGGAGTACCCCTTGACGTTGCCCATTTTTTAACCCGTGCCAAACAAACAAACGATTGGGATAAAAAAAATATTAGCCCTAAACAACTACGCACTTTATTGCACAACAAAATAGAAGAGGTGTCTATTGCCAATGTAAAAGAAGATGTAGTGCGTTTTATTAAAGACGACAAGGCGCTACAAATATGGAGCAAAAACTATTTTTTGGATTTGGTAGAGAAGTTGAAGTTTAAAGATGCCAAGAACTAAAGCTAAAACAAAAATAATTCATACCTCAGTATTACAAACACATAACCAATACTAAATGCAACTACTTACCGTTAGGTACATACAATTAAAACGCGAACTGCGCAGTTTGGGAATTATATATACC
>JBEBIC010000258.1:0-3848 GCA_040080595.1 Bacteroidia bacterium
ACTTGTATAGTTTGAAAACGCATACAAACTAGGGTTTTTGGGCGCTGCAATGAGCTTAACATCTATACCGCCGTAATAGTTGGCTGTCCAAGGTAGTTTGTTTAACGTAAGCGAGTTTACTTGTAACGTAGCTACGCTATCAGGGTTAGCGGTAAATGTTACTGGATAAGGCCCTGTAAGGTTGTAGCAACCTGTCATATTCATGGCAGGATTAGTTCCGCAACGGCGCGATATAAAATCTCTTAATCGGTTATAATTGTTTAACCAATCGCTATATGTGCCATACCAGCGAGTTGCGTGCGCAGCCATTTCGGGGTCTATTACGTTTTTTACACTATCTAAATAATTAAGCATATAATCGCAACTAAAGGTGGTATTTAGCAAGTCGTTATAACGCATTACATAATATTGTTTGAATGATGGATTTAGTAATAATCTATTTAAAATTGTAATATGCTCTTCGGGGTCGGACGACAAGTTGGTTAATTGTTCCACATTACATACATCGGCACTTGCGCTTGTATCGGCTATGCCCGTGTAGTTTATGTAAAATGCAAACGAAGCGTCGTTATCCCACAATATATAGCCCCACTTGCGGTGTGTGCCTGCGGTGTCTGTTCCACGCCACCATCCTGTATTATAGTTTAACCAGTCCGACGAAACCGATAGCGAATGCGATATAACATAATCGGCAAGACTTGTAACATCTAATTGCGAAAGCACGTACTGGTACTTAATGGGGTTAGCCATATTGTTTACTTTAATATAATTGCGCAAGTTATTCCAAGCTGTGGTAGATGCAGTACCACCGTATTCTGACCATGTGCTACCCCAAGTAAGTAAGTATTGCAAGTGGTATTTGTCTTGATTGTAATTGTAATTAGTGTAATCGTGGTCATCGGGTTTTTCGCGCAAATCATATACACCCCAGTATTGTCCATTAAGATACACTATACATTTAGCGGCTGTTCTTACATCTAATTTTAAACCTCCGTCTTTACATAAGTTTTGAAAAAAAGCATCGCGCATGTGCGCCGAACCTTCGTTGGCGGTATTAAAAGCTGCGGGATAATTATCATCGCCTGCGGCTCTAAGTATAATGCGCTGAAAATCGTCGCGATTAGTTTGTGCGTACAATTTTTCTTTTAATCCTTTAGAATAGCCCATTTCGTCTCGGGCCACAAAATCTAAACTACGTTGGTCGTTAGCCCACGAGTCTTGCCCATGGCTATTATATTCGCCATACGATTTTGAGGTTCTTACACCTGCTGCCGTAAAATATTCTATAGCTCCCATTGGTCTTAATGTATTGTCGCCGTTTGCCAACGAATCTAATGCCGAACCACTTATAGACACTATAGGAATAGTATGATTAATACCTATAAAATAGGTGCTAAACTCCATAAAACTTGGTAATATATTTACATTGTTGCTATAGCATTTTGCTTTTAGTACGGTGTTAGCAGTTATGGTTATAGGGGCAGTATATATAGGGGAACTGCTGTTAGGTTCGTAACCTGTGGTGGTGTATCTAATAACCGAACTACTGGTATCATTATTAACTATAGTAACCGTTTGTGTACCAGTGTAAATACCTGGCACTAGGCTAAACGAGGGCTTTTCGGCATATTTAGTAAAGTTAGCGCCTGTATTATTAGATGCGTTAATGGTAGGTGTTGTAAATATGCGCCATGTGCTAGCACCGTTGGTAACTCTACCGCGCGAGTGTCCTAATTGTGTTTTACTTACTTTTATTTTATCTTTAATAACTCCGCTTGCATCACTAAAACACAGTACTTGATTATTGGTTTTGGTTTGCGATAATTTAAAGGTAGCGTGTATTTGGTTACTGGTGTAACTTGGGCGTCCGCTTAACCATATTCTTACAAAACCACCTGCCGAAATAAATGTAGAAAATGGTATTTTATATTTCATTGGCACTAAGCTATCATCACTCAAGTAATGCCCTTGTAACTGCACTGTGCCTGCACCCATGTTGTGCAGTTCTAACCAATCTTCGGTTTTGGCATATTGGTCAGTATAGGCGCTAAGGTTTGCTGCCGAGTATTCGTTAATTACAATTTGTGCGTGTGTGTTATTTGCACACATAGTTATTATTAAAATAACAATTGCTGATACATATTTTCTCATTACTATTTTGGTTTAAAATTGATAAATTAACAATACTTTTATTTTTTTAAATGTACACAATTTTTTATAACATAAATGTGCAAAAATAGTTTTCTAATTATAATTAGTTTAATACTTTTCTCTAATGCTACTAAGGCACAACGTTGGTACACGCATGCCATGGCTGCTAATATGCTTATAATAGATAGTACACAAAATGCAGAAATAGCCAAAAATAGTGGAGAAGTATTTAAGCGTATTTACAAAATTAAACCTAACGATTGGCACGCTTTGTACTACCTTGTACTGTGTAAAGCCAAGGCAAATATGCTGTACAAACAAAAATACACCACCAAAAAAACACCCAAAAAGCAAACCTTAAAAATACTTGATGACTTGCAACACAAGTTTGACAATGAAATAACTCCCTATTTAATAGCCTTAGATACGCTTAAAAACGATAGTAACGAAGTAATGCTACTAAAGGCATACGTACATTTATCAAGTGCTAAAAACAAAAATGATACTGCTAAAATAAACTTGTGTATGCGCTACTTAAACCTAGCTAAAAACAATGTAACCAATAATCCAAGAGTTGAAGTAATGGAGTTTTTGTTGTACACATTTTTACAAAATGCTAATGAACAAAAATTAAACGGACTTAAAAAAACAGCGCTATTAAAATTTAGTAACGAAACGCCTCACGAAAAATATTATCCTGCATGGGGCTATTACTATGTGTGTAATTAACTAACGTACTTTAGCTTAATAAAAAAAAAACTTAATTAAGTAATGTTTTTGCGTTTAATGTATATATCAACCACATACCTAAATGCTATATATACGTGGCTTACAAGCGTTTGTACAATACCATAGTGCTTAACCATAAAACCAAAACGCTCGCGCAGGCCTTGTGCTAAATTGGTGCGAGAAGTACCTCCTTCCAAAAATTTGGCAATTGGGTGTTTGCTTTTTTGTGTAGTGTTTGCTTTTTTAAGTACAGTTATAGCCCAATCATAATCAGAATTTATTTTGTGTACCGTGTTATAGTCGCCACACAATGCACGCTTTGGTATAAATGATTGATGACTTACATTCATACCATATTTTAAACTCTTCCAAGTAAGATTATCTGGCGCACGCAAGCGGCGTTTACCAACGGCTTGGCGCTTTTCGTTTATTATTTCGGTGTCGCCATAATATACATCTGCATTGTTAAAATTAGCAAACAATTCTTCAACTGTAGTAGGGCTTACTAATTCATCGCCCGAGTTCAAAAACAATACATAATCGCCTGTAGCTTTATGCAAGCCTTTGTTCATGGCATCGTACAAGCCTTTGTCTTTTTCGGTAACTAATGTATTTACATTAGCTTTATATTTATCAATAATAGCAAGGGTTTTATCGGTTGATGCACCATCTATTATTACGTATTCTATGTGCTTATACGTTTGTGCGAGTACACTTTTTATGGTATATTCAATAAGAGTTTCGCTGTTATATACAACAGTTATAATAGATAATATTGGTGGTGTGTGTGTCATGTAATGGTACTACGTTATGTAGTTAAATTAGATAATTAAGTTGCGAGCGAATTTACCACAAATATTGTTTAATCATAACGCAAAATTATATTTAGCAACCTATAGCGATTGATTTTAAATGTAATTCGTAATTTTTAATTCGTAATTGATACATATAGCCATTGTAATTAGTAT
>JBEBIC010000045.1:0-16123 GCA_040080595.1 Bacteroidia bacterium
TAGAAATAAATGTAAGCATGTGGTGTTTAATTACGAATTAAAAATTACGAATTACGGGTTGTATTATTTGAAAACAAATATAGTAGAGAAAACGAATAGTTAAACTAATTACGAATTAAAAATTACGAATTACGGCTTTGCGTTTTAAAAGAAAAAAACGTTTTATACAAATGAACTTTGACTTGAGTGCAAATCCTAAGCTCTCGTTAATATTGTATTATATGGGCTTCGATAAACTCAGCCACCGTGATGTGAGTAGAATATTGGCAAAAATGAAAAGCCGTAATTCGTAATTTTTAATTCGTAATTGCCTCCTTGTCCATGCACAATTCTACCAATACACCATTAGTAGTTTTGGGGTGGAGAAAACAAATTAATTTACCATCCGCACCTGCTAAAGGTTCGGGGTGTAGTAACTCAAAGCCTAGTGCTGCTAAGCGTTTCATTTCGGCATCTATATCATCAACCGCTAATGCTATGTGATGTATGCCCTCGTTACGTTTTACAATATGTTTGGCTATAGCGCTGGTTTCGTTGGTGGCTTGTAATAGTTCTATTTTACTTTCGCCCAATTTTAAAAATGCAGTGCTTACGCCCTCACGTTCTACACGTTCTACTTTGTAATGCGTGGTGTTTAATAAAGCTTCAAACACCTGCAACGATGCTTCCAAATCTTTAACGGCTATGCCTAAATGTTCTATTTTTTGTATCATTTTTTTTTAAATTATTTTACAAATGGTTTACCCAACCCTAAAGGACTAGGCTATGGATTACTGTGGGATAGCTAATTCTATTTATTTTTATTTTTACTCTCTAATCTTAGTCGTTGAGCGACCTATTACATTCGCTTACCTATTTACTAATTGAATTTTGATAATAGATAATCTTCTTCGTCAAGTTTATCATACGCATCTGCTTCTGTTAGATGTCCATCTTGGTCACTTATTCTTGTTAGTTGTTTTCCTTGTCTAAATACCAGTTGCAGTCCATGTTCTTGTTCCCATTCGCACTCACAAGCTAGCACTACATAAATATCTCGTTCTTTATACGGTCGTCTTGTTACATATATTTCTGTTGGGTAGATAAAATTCCAAATTTCATCTTGATTTTTTATGTGTCTTAATTGGTCGTCCGCTTCGTCAAAATCTACTGTATCTAAAAAGTTCATACAGCTTTTATAAGCAAGTTCTGAAATTGCTTCTCTGTCATTAATTGTCAATTTTAGGAAATTACTCAAAGCTAGGTCTGCCTCTTCAATAAAAGTTTGATCGCGTTCTGGTTCGCAGTCCATAAATGTTATAACCAATTCTTCATTATCAATAAATGGAATTTCAACCTTATTACTTTTCCACCAATCAGAAAAGTTTTCCTCCTGTTTAAGCTGTCCTATTATTTTTGATCTAATTTCCTTTCTCATTATAATTAGCTTTTTTTGTAGTTAAGTATTTCATAAAATACTCTTATTTATGTTTAGGAAAAAGTGTATAATTTTAATTACTTAATTTATAACTAAACTCTTTCTATTACTGCGGCATAGCCTTGCCCTACTCCTATACACATAGTAACTAATGCGTAGCGTTTTTGGGTTAATTGTAGTTGTACTGCTGCGCTGTACAAAGTGCGTGCGCCCGTCATACCTAATGGGTGACCAATAGCAATAGCACCACCGTTGGGGTTAATGCGCTCATCATCATCGGCCAAGCCCCACGTGCGCGTACAGGCTAATGCTTGCACGGCAAAGGCTTCGTTAAGTTCTATTACATCAACATCTTTAAACGTTAAACCTGCTTTGCGTAAGGCTATATTACTGGCTTCTACAGGGCCTATACCCATAATGCGAGGTTCAACACCTACTACTGCACTACTTACTATACGTGCAATGGGTGTGAGGTTATGTTGTTTAATACCGTCTTCGCTGGCTAATAATAGTGCGGCTGCACCATCGTTTAAACCACTTGCGTTGCCTGCCGTTACCGTACCGTCTTTACGAAACGCAGGACGTAAATTAGCTAAGCCCTCCAGTGTGGTATTGGGTTTTATAAATTCATCTTTGTCAAACAAAATACCGTCGCCTTTTTTTTGTGGAATAATTACTGGACTTATCTCCATAGCCAAACGTCCGTTTGCTGTGGCTTTGGTAGCTTTTTGATGACTCCATAGTGCAAATGCATCTTGGTGTTTGCGTTCTATTTTGTATTGGTCATATACATTTTCGGCGGTTTCGCCCATACCGTCCACGCCGTATAATTGGTTCATACGAGGATTTATAAAACGCCACCCGAACGATGAATCGTACAGTTGTTGGTCTCGCCCATAAGCTGAGCTTGCTTTGCCCATTACCAAAGGACCACGGGTCATGTGCTCCACTCCGCCACTTATCATAAGGTTAGCGTCGCCTACTTGTATGGCACGTGCAGCTGCAATGCTAGCCGATAAGCCCGATGCACATAAACGGTTTACTGTTTCGCCTGGAACTGCATACGGCAAACCCGCCAATAGCAATGCCATACGAGCCACGTTGCGATTATCTTCGCCTGCTTGGTTGGCACAACCCAATATAACATCGCCAATGGCTGATAAATCTAAGCTAGGGTGTTTTTGTATTAATGATTGTAATGCGTGTGCAGCAAGGTCATCGGCACGTAGTGGCGAAAGTGTACCGCCAAAATTTCCAACAGGAGTGCGTGTTCCGCTTATAATATAGGCTTGATTCATAGTAGTATTAAGTTGTAGTTGTTAAAAAATAATTAGTTAAAATTGATGTTGTAAAGTTGTATAAATCTTGTTTAAATTAATGCTAAAATTTCAAATTATTTTACCCATAATTTCCATTCGCATACGTTTCTAAAACCAGTGTAATAATTAGGCGTAGTTTGTGTTGTAATATTGGTAGTAGTTACGTTTTCTATATTACCACTTGCGCACTCGTTAGGTTCCATAAGCCATTCAGCAACATTGGTGTTTATGTGGTGGATAGGATTTTTCTTGGCTTTTATTGCATCAACATTTGCTAATTGTAGTGCAGGTTTAATGCTCGCATAACTCATAGGTAGTGTTTGTGAGCTTTGTTTTGTATAACGTATATTTATACTATCGGTATAGTGAACAATAGCGCTTTGTTGCTGGGTTGTGGGCAATGTATATACTGGATAATAGTTAAAATTAGGGTCGGGTACATAGTTCATAAATGCTCCTGATAAGTAACGCTCAATAGTAAAATAATTGCTGCTATTTTGGCTTGTTACATTCCATTTTATCTTACCGTATTTTACTAATATGGATTCGAACACACGGTCGGCACGCCACTTACTAAATGCTATGGCTTGCGCTTGAGATACGCCAACTATAGGGTATTCATTAAACGCTGGGTGTGTAAAATAATGTGTAGTGTAAGTTGCTAAACCCTTTTGTTTCCAAATAGTAGTATCAGGTAGTGTAGCTGCATATTCTTTTGATGATGCACCAAAAATATGGGCTGCCCATTGCATATACTCTCTCCAGTTGGCGTTGGTAACTTCCGTTTTATCGCAATAAAAATTAGGGCTTAATTGTGCTGTGCCAGGAGGTATTAACTTTTTGTAATAGTTGTTTTCGTTGGCTTTTTTAACTGAAGTAGTAGCTACTAATACTATAAGTAATGCTACTACTAAAAATGGTACGATGGCTTTCATATTAATGATGTGTTGGGGGTTAATAACTTAACAAATTACTAATCAAATATAAAGTTAAAATGCTGTACTATTGAAAAAATAAAATTACAAAATGAATAACTTGTACTCTACCAAACCCTTAGTTACATTGCTATTAGTAGTACTGGTTTCGGGCTGTTCGGTATTTCGTAAAACGCCTACTAAACCCACTAATAACGGCACAACCAACAATACCGTAAAAACAGAAAATAAAACATTTCCAATCTCAAAAAAAGAAAACGAAAAGTTATATACTGCTTGCCAAAACTGGTTAGGCGTGCCTTACAAATTTGGAGGAAGTACCAAGGCGGGTGTAGATTGTTCGGGGCTCGTAAATGCCTTGTATAAAGAGGGGTATGCTACGCTAGTGCCTCGTACTACTGCTGAAATGTATAGCAAATACCCAGTAGTTAAAACCAACGAATTGCGTACTGGCGATTTAGTGTTTTTTAATTTTGAAAGTAAAAAAGCATCTCATGTAGGTATGTATCTCAACGATAGAAAATTTATACACGCATCAACAAAAAAAGGCGTAATAGTAGGTAGCTTGGACGATGCCTATAACGCTAAATATTTTATGGGTGGTGCAAGGGTAATAACTAAAAATTAATTACGAATTACGAATTAGGAATTACGAATTAAAAATTACGTTTGATGCCATTATTACGTTTGGTTTTCCAACACAAATTTTTTACTTACATCTACCACAAATTTATTACGTAATAGTTTGCGCCCTATAAGTACTGGCGTGCGCATTTCGCCACGGTTAGCAAGAGTTATAAGCGTTTTAATACGACGTGTACCTATACGAATACTGGTAATGATAGCATAGCGTTGTTCGGTTGCACCATTACTACTTTTTACGGTGCGTGTAGTGTACGTAGTAGCGGTAAAAGTACGCACACTATTTTGCGCTATATTAAATAATAGCACGTTATTTTCTACTCGTATGTTGGTGCAATACAGCGAGGTAGTGTAAGCGCCTGTATCTATTTTGGCTTCGAGTTGTATGTTGTCAAAATGAGGAAAGCTAACATGTTCTGTACGACCAATAGTTGTAATTGCAGATTTCATTATGTTGTTACCTATTTATTAATTCAACCTATTACCTATAATTTTGCTTACTACATTATAAAATTGTATTGGCGGATAAGTACGCCAATCTATGTCGTTAAGTTTTCCGCCTATGTTTATGTAGCTATCTATATTGGCGGTATTCATTTCGGCTATTACGTGTGGTCTAAAATTTACAAATGCTATCCAGCCGTCGTTTACATCATCTAACCATTCTTCGTAATAGGCGTCATCACTGGGATGAAAGTTTAATACGTTTTCGCCTATTACTATGTATTTATCTATTTTGTGTTGTTGTAGTTGGTCTATTACGTCTCGCTTTAGTAGCATTATGTCGTTGCTTATGGCATCGTTCCATTCGCCAATTAATTCTATAATAGCACATTTTTTATCATAATCTACATACAGTATTTTTAGGTATAGGGTTTCGCTGCCCATATCATCCCACTGTGGGTGTATTACAAAATTGTAAATGTGGTTGGTGTATTCAAACTCGCTATATATACGGTCGTAAAACGGCGATAAGGCATCGTCTTGCGCATTATAATAATGTTGCCAATTGTAGTGTGGTTCAAGGTTGTGCATACTTTTTAGGTAGTGGCGTTAATCCAATTATTTATAAGTGTAATTAAGTGTGGTGTATGCTTTTCTATATCAGTTATGGTTTTAAATGTAGCTATGGCTCTATCGTTTTCTTTCCAAGTAAGTAGCCCCGAACTATCTGTAATAATTGGTGTTGCAGGTTGCTCCTTAACTTTGGCGCCTCTATGAAAAATAAGCTGCACCTGTTGTTTAGGTGGGTTTATTCTCATGGTTATTCGGTCTTCGTTATTTACGCTATAGTTGGGAGCGTTCCATTTTATGTTTTCTGTTAAACTCGCATTTGCATTTAAAATAATAGTGCGCAATGCTTCTATTTCGTTGCTAAACGGGTGGTTTAGCGCATTCATAAATGTAGTAACGTCTTTGTTTAAATTATTGGTTGGCATTGTTGGTAGTTATTAAAATATGTTATTCACATCTTGGTGGCTGTACTTCGGCTACGCTCAGCAACCAAGTCGAAGTCCTGGTCGTATATGGGCTTCGACTTCGCTCAGCCACCGTGGCGGGAATATAGTTGAGGGAGCGTTTTAAACGTAATTCGTAATTTTTAATTCGTAATTAATATCCCCCTATTTTTTAGCATACGTAAGTACATCATCGGCAGTTATTTTTTTGTCGCATAGTATTATTAAGCGCTCTATAACATTGCGTAGCTCACGTATATTGCCTGACCAATTGTATTTTTTTAATTCGTCCAACGCTTTGTTATCTATGGCTTTGGGAGCAATACCATAATCATTACATATTTGTTCCATAAAATGATTTACCAACAATGGTATGTCGCTTACTCGGTCGTTAAGAGCAGGTACTTTTATAAGTATTACTCCTAAACGATGAAACAAATCTTCTCTAAAATTTCCATTTTCAATTTCTTTTTGCAAGTCTTTGTTGGTAGCAGCTACTACACGTACATTTACTTTTATTTCTTTATCGCCACCTACACGTGTTATTTTATTTTCTTGCAATGCACGCAATACTTTGGCTTGTGCGCTTAGGCTCATATCGCCTATTTCGTCAAGGAAAAGTGTACCGCCTTCGGCTAGTTCAAACTTGCCTTTGCGTTGTGCCACCGCCGATGTAAATGCGCCTTTTTCGTGTCCAAACAATTCGCTTTCTATTAGTTCGGCGGGTATTGCAGCACAGTTTACTTCTATTAATGGCGCGTCGCATCTATTGCTTTTTTCGTGCAATTGGCGTGCAACCAACTCTTTACCAGTTCCGTTAGGCCCTGTTATAAGTACACGTGCATCGGTTATGGCTACACGGTTTATCATTTCTATTACTTTAACTATTAAGTCGCTTTCGCCCACTATGTGCGATGTTCCTTTTATTATTTTCTTTTTTAATTGCTTGGTTTCTTTTACTAGCGATGTTTTATCCAACGCATTGCGCAGCGTTACCAACAGTCGGTTTAGGTCTAACGGTTTTTGTATAAAATCATACGCACCATGTTTTACGGCTTCTACCGCAGTTTCAATAGTACCATGCCCGCTCATCATTATTATGGCTACATCAAGGTCTTCTTTGTGTAGTTTTTGCAATAGTTCCATGCCATCCATTTTGGGCATTTTTATATCGCATAACACCGCATCATACTTATCAGCTATTATTTTGTTGTAGCCTTCAAGTCCGTCGGCGGCTTCGGTTATTTCGTGCTTTTCGTATTCCAATATATCACGTAGTGCATTGCGAATACTTTTTTCGTCGTCTATTATTAATATTTTACTCATGGGTGTATGTGTAGGAAAAATAGGGTGTTGTGGTTAAATAGTTGTGTTTTTAAACAAAGGTACAGTACTGCAAGGCTCGCCATACATAATACTTTTGGCTACTGGCGTAAGCAAGCATACCAACTCGGTGTAGGCTATAAGCGGAATATTTTTATCACCACAACCTTTTATTACTATGCGTTTACCTGCGTATTCGGCTATGTTTAATGCTTGTAATTTACGTAGAAAAATAGCTTCTTCTATACTTGTTAATGTACCTACCTGTACTGATGTGGCATAGGGTTGTAATGCTATAGTAAGCAACATATATGCCCATGTGGGTACTATTGCATCGGCAGTGTTATCAAGCGTTACATGATGATTGGTATATGCGCTCCAATCAGTTGTTTTTAATTGTTCTCTAAAATCTTTTTCGCGTAAGATGAGTTCTTCATACAAAAAATCTTTTATGTATAACACACTACGGGGTTCTGTACCATACCACTCTTCCAAGTCTATAGTTACTAAGCCGCTTGATGCTACTTTGTTGGTAATAAGGTCGTTTTCCATTTGTATTAAAATGCTGCCATAAGCAAGTCTATTTCGGTATAAGGTAAGCCAAACATTTGTCCTATGTATTTGTTGGTAAGCACACCGTTGTATGTGTACAGACCATTACGTACACCTGCATCTACACGTAACATATTTTCCAAACCACTTTCTTCGCCTATGTAATTAAGTATAGGCATAAACACATTGCTTAATGCGTGCGATGCTGTTTTGGGTACACGAGACGCTATGTTGGGTACGCAATAATGAATTACACCGTACTTACGAAACGTTGGTTTTTGATGATTAGTTACCTGCGATGTTTCAAAACACCCACCTTGGTCTATAGCTACATCTATAATAACCGAACCGTTTTTCATGTTTTCTACCATACCCTCAGTTACTACACAAGGTGCACGCCCTACTCTGTTGCGCAATGCTCCTATGGCTACATCGGCTGTGGATAGTGCGTTTGCAAGCTCGGTAGGATTTAGTACTGAGGTATATATTTTTTGTCCTAAGTTACTTTGTAATCTGCGCAAGCGACTTATAGAGTTATCAAATACTTTAATACTTGCTCCCAAGCCCAATGCTGCACGTGCAGCATTTTCGCCCACTGTACCTGCACCAATTATAACTACTTGTGTGGGCGCAACACCACTAATACCGCCAAACATGGCCCCTACTCCACCGTTGCCTGTACTCATTTGTTCGGCAGCTATGTGTATGGCTGTGTAGCCTGCTATTTCGCCAATGGCACGTATTACAGGAAAACTCCCTTCATCGTCCATTATATTTTCGTAAGCTATGGCGTTTATTTTTTTATCTAATAAGGCTCTAAAGTAAGCTGTGTTTTGTACACTTTGGTTCAGTGCCGATATTATGGTTTGTTTGCGTTGCAGGAGTATGATTTCATCTTCGTTTACGGGTGCAACTTTTAGTATTAAATCGGCTTTAAACACTGCTTCGGCACTGTATGCTATTTCGGCTCCTGCCTCGCTATAATCTTTGTCCTGAAAACTAGAATTTAAGCCTGCGCCAGTTTCTACCAATACGCGGTGTCCGTTGCTAACCAATACAAGTACAGCTTCGGGTACAAGTGCTACACGATTTTCTTGGTAAGAGGTTTCTTTGGGAATGCCTATAAATAGTGCACCTCGCTTACGTGCTACTTCTAACATTTCTTCCTGTGGCAATAGTCCGCTGCTTTTTGCCAAATTGCTTAATAATTCCTTTGAAATTTGCATAAGTTGTTTGTGTAAAGTATTTGCTATAAAATTACCAAATACTTTGTAAGTAGCACCATTGTTTTAGTACAAATAATTTGTAGTGGCATTTTTTTCTCAATAATCAACTACTTAACCTTTCATTACTCAATTTTAATGCTTAATAATTTAGTAACACTAACAACAGTAGTATATTATAATTACTGTGTAGTTTTGCGTCGTTAAAATAATTTTAAAGCTATGGAAGTTTCTTTTTTTATTACCAGTTTTGTTTCGCTATTCGCACTTATCAACCCACTAAGTGCATTGCCTGTATTTATTTCCTTAACCGAAAACCACGACCCTAAGTGGCGCAATGAGCAAATACGCAAAACGTGTGTGTACATCATCATCATTTGCCTTTGCTCCTACCTTATAGGTTCGCACATACTTGCTTTTTTTGGAATATCTATTAGTGCATTAAAAATAGCAGGTGGAATTATGATATCTCGTTCGGGTTTTTTATTATTGAATGCCAAACACAAGCGCGATGTAAAAGGCGATTTAATGAAAGAATCAATGGATAAAGAAGATATTTCGTTTAGTCCGTTGGCAATGCCACTTTTGGCAGGACCAGGTTCTATTTCGTTGTTAATTAATATGTCTATAGAATCGCCATTGGCACAAAAGGGCTTAGTAATAGTATTGGCTATACTTAGTGTAACGCTGTGCATATACGCTATATTTTCTATTGCACCACGTATATTAAGCTACACAGGGCAAGCAGGATTAAAATCTATGTCTAAAATTATGGGCTTTTTGGTGCTATCTATTGGTATAGAAATGATATCGTCGAGCGTACTTAATATGATTAAAGGTCTTCAGTTGTAACAAAACTGTTAATAATAAGTACCATTACTCCCATTACTTTAGTCGTGTTTTTATTGCTAATTTCTTATTATTGCAACAAATAAAAACACTAATTATGGCTGAAGAAAAAAAAGGAAATTATAGCGAAGACGACATTAAAACCCTTGACTGGAAAGAGCATATACGCCTGCGACCAGGTATGTATATTGGTAAACTAGGCGACGGACAAAGCCACGACGATGGTATATACATACTCGTAAAAGAAGTATTTGACAATTGTATTGACGAATACGTAATGGGGCATGGCAAAAAAGTAGAGATAACCATAAAAGACCAAGTAGTGCGTGTGCGCGATTACGGACGTGGTATTCCGCTAGGTAAATTGGTTGATGTAGTTAGTAAAATAAACACTGGCGCAAAGTACGATAGCGAAGCATTTAAAAAATCGGTAGGATTGAACGGTGTGGGTACTAAGGCAGTTAATGCCTTATCATCAGCATTTAAAGTAGAAGCCTATCGCGATGGTAAAATGCGTACTGCTGAGTTTGAACGTGGTGTACTTATAAGCGAAAGTGCAATAGTAGATACCAACCAAAAAAACGGAACTTTAGTAGTATTTACACCCGATGCAACGGTGTTTCACAACTACCATTTTCTTACTGAATATGTAGAAAAAATGTTGTGGAATTATGCTTACCTCAATACTGGTTTGGCAATACACTACAACGGACAAGAAATAAAAAGTGAAAATGGTTTGTACGATTTGTTAGTACAAAACATACAAGAAACGCCCATTTACCCCATAATACACATTAAGGGCTATGATATTGAAGTGGCTATGACCCACGGCCACGGCTATGGCGAGGAGTATTATTCGTTTGTAAACGGACAACACACTACACAAGGCGGTACACACCAACAAGCGTTTAGAGAATCGTTGGTAACGGTTATTCGCAACTATTACAAAAAAGATTTTGATGCCGTGGACATACGTACCAGTATTATAGCTGCTGTAAGTGTAAAGGTACAAGAACCTGTGTTTGAATCGCAAACCAAAACTAAGTTGGGTTCTACTGAAGTAGCACCAAACGGGCAAAGTATGAAAGCGTTTATCAACGATTTTCTTAAAACTGCGTTAGACAATTATCTGCATAAAAACACTACTGTAGCCAACGAATTACTTACCAAAATACTACAAAGCGAACGTGAACGTAAGGAACTTTCGGGTATTAAAAAACTGGCTCGTGAACGTGCAAAAAAATCGAGCGTACACAACAAAAAATTACGTGATTGCCGCATACATTTAACTGATGCTAAAGACATACGCAATGTAGAATCTACCTTATTTATATGCGAGGGCGATTCGGCAAGTGGATCTATTACCAAGGTGCGCGACGTAAACTCGCAAGCCGTATTTAGCCTAAAGGGTAAGCCACTTAACGTATATGGTTTAACCAAAAAAATAGTGTACGAAAACGAAGAGTTTAACTTACTACAGGCAGCCCTAAACATAGAGGACGACTACGAAAACTTACGTTATAACAACATAGTATTAGCTACTGATGCCGATGTAGATGGTATGCACATTCGTTTGTTATTGATAACGTTTTTCATACAGTTTTTTCCTGAATTAATAAAGGCAAACCACGTGTATATACTTCAAACACCACTATTCCGTGTGCGCAACAAAAAAGAAACCATATACTGCTACAGTGCGCAAGAGCGTATAGCGGCTATGGCAAAACTAGGTGGCAAGCCCGAAATTACCCGATTTAAGGGATTGGGAGAAATAAGCCCCGATGAGTTTAAAAACTTTATTGGTAAGGATATGCGTATAGACCCTGTACTAACCAGCAAAGACACTTCGTTTGAGCAATTGATGAGTTATTACATGGGCAAAAACACACCACAACGCCAAGAGTTTATTATAGAAAATCTACGCATAGAACGAGATGAAGTAGTGGAAAGTGAGGTGGTGTAATATATCGTGTTTTAAAATTAAAAATTGATGAAAAAAATATTAATAGCCAACCGTGGCGAAATAGCACTAAGAGTAATGCGTACCTGCAAGGAAATGGGTATAGCCACAGTAGCCGTATATAGCGAGGCCGACCGTAATGCACTACACGTGCGCTATGCCGACGAAGCCGTGTGTATAGGCCCTGCCGCATCAGCACAATCGTACTTACAACAACAAAAAATAATAGATGTATGCAAGCAACTTGGCGTTGATGGCATACACCCTGGTTATGGTTTCCTTAGCGAAAACAGTAGCTTTGCACAATTAGTAACTGATAACGGCATTACATTTATAGGCCCAACACCCCACGCTATGGACGTAATGGGCGATAAACTAAGCGCTAAAGAAGCCGTAAAAAAGTTTAATGTACCTATGGTACCAGGTAGCGATGGCGCTATTACTGATTATGCCGAAGGACGTGCTATTGCTACCGCCGCAGGCTATCCTGTGCTTATAAAAGCATCAGCTGGTGGTGGAGGTAAAGGTATGCGTATTGTAGAAAACGAAGCCGAGTTTGAAGAACAAATGAAACTAGCGGTAAGCGAGGCTACATCAGCCTTTGGCGATGGTAGTGTGTTTATAGAAAAATATGTAGCAGGTCCTCGCCACATAGAAATACAAGTGCTTGGCGACACGCACGGCAATATTTTATATTTGTTTGAGCGTGAATGTTCTATACAACGTCGCCACCAAAAAGTAATAGAGGAAGCGCCCTCATGCGTGCTTACGCCTGAGCTGCGTAAGCAAATGGGCGAATGTGCTGTAAACGCTGCTCGTGCCGTAAACTATACTGGTGCAGGCACTGTAGAATTTTTGTTGGACGAAAACAACAATTTTTATTTCCTTGAAATGAACACGCGTTTGCAAGTAGAGCACCCCGTAACCGAAATGATTACAGGGCTAGACTTAGTAAAAGAACAAATAAATGTAGCACGTGGCTTGGCATTAACCATTACACAAAACGACCTAAAAATAAACGGACACGCTGTAGAAGTACGTGTGTATGCCGAAGACCCTTGTAATAATTTCTTACCCGATATAGGTACACTTACCACCTACGTACGCCCACAAGGCTACGGTGTACGTGTTGATGATGGCTTTGAACAAGGTATGGATATTCCTATTTATTACGACCCTATGATAGCCAAACTCATTACTTACGGTAAAGATAGAGAAGAGGCGATAAGCCGTATGGTACGTGCTATTTACGAATATACAATAACAGGTATTGAAACTACTTTGCCATTTTGTAAATACGTAATGCAACACGAAGCGTTTACATCGGGTAAGTTTGATACGCACTTTGTAAAGAATTATTTTACACCCGAAGTACTTCAACAACACAACCCACAAGAGGCCGAAATAGCTGCTATTGTGGCTATACAGCATTTTATTAATAACAAGAAAAAAAGCAGCATAGCTACACAACAAACTACTAACGTAGCCAAAAGCAAATGGCAAATGCGTGCTAATTAAAAAAACACACCATAACTCACGGTTTAAACCGTGAGTTATGAATAAATAATACCCCCACCATGAATCCCGAAGTTGATATTATCCTAAGTAAAAGCAAAAAATGGCACGAAGAGTTAGCAGTGCTAAGAGCTATTGTGCTAGATTGCGGACTAACTGAAGAGGTAAAATGGAAACAACCTTGTTACACATTTAACAATCGTAACATAGTTATAATACATGGTTTTAAAGAGTACTGTGCGCTATTGTTTTTTAATGGAGCATTGTTAAATGACGCCAATGGTATTTTAATACAACAAACGGAAAACGTACAAGCAGGGCGTCAAATTAGATTTACTAAGCTTGCGCAAATAGTGGAACTTAAAGCAGTACTAAAAGCCTATATTTTTGAAGCTATTGAAGTTGAAAAAGCAGGGCTAAAAGTAGCACTTAAATCCCATGCTGAATATACCATGCCCAAAGAATTGGAAAGTGCATTAGCTAAAAACACACCACTTAAAACCGCTTTTGAAACACTCACACCAGGCCGCCAACGAGGCTATATACTTCATTTTTCGGCACCTGTACAGCCTAAAACTCGTGAGAGTAGAATTGAAAATTGTACGCCAAAAATACTTAGTGGTAAAGGTCTTACCGATTGCACGTGTGGTTTATCTAAACGAATGCCCAACTGCGATGGCTCGCATAAACAACTAGGGTAAACGAGTTAAATTATACCGCTTACTTAGTACTACCCTACCCTTTTGTATAGGCTGTTTTTAATTGTACATAATGCGTACAATTCCGTTAAATAAACCCTATCATTGCACCAAAACATATTCCTCAACAATGAATTTATTATCAGTAGAAAATTTAAGTAAATCGTACGGATTAAAAGTACTTTTTAACAACATATCATTTGGCGTTGCCACTAACGAAAAAGTGGCTTTGGTAGCTGCTAATGGTTCAGGCAAAACATCGTTGCTCAACATTATAATGGGAAGCGATGTAGGCTCTACAGGGCGTGTAACATTTAACAACAATAGTACAGTGGCTTATGTATCGCAACAGCCCGATTATACTGCTTTTGAAACCATAAAAGACGTAGTGTATAACCCAGTTACACCTATTGTAAAAGCCATAAAAGAATATGAAGTTGCACTGGAGTTGTACAGCACTGTAGGCGACGAAGCTAGCGAAAAACGTTATGAAAACGCACAGTCTATGATGGACACACTAGATGCGTGGACCTACGAAGAGCAAGTGCAAATGACGCTTAACAAACTTAACTTACTAAACATAGACATGCCCATAAAAACCCTATCGGGTGGGCAAGTAAAGCGTTTGGCACTAGCATTGGCATTGGCACAAAAACCCAATTTGCTAATACTTGATGAGCCTACCAATCACTTGGATATAGAGATGATAGAGTGGTTGGAAAATTATTTAATGACCCTAAACTGTGCGCTATTGCTCGTTACCCACGACCGTTATTTCCTTGACCGTGTGTGCAACGTAATAGTAGAATTAGCTGATAATAAACTGTATTCATACAAAGGCAACTACAGTTATTTTGTAGAGAAAAAAGCTGAGCGTGAGGCTATGCAAAGTGCCGAAATAGACAAAGCCCGTAATACGTATTTTAGAGAATTGGAATGGGTGCGTCGTATGCCCAAAGCCCGTACTACCAAGAGCAAGAGCCGCTTAGATGCTTTTGATGATATAAAAGCAGTGGCACTAAGCCGTAAGAAAGAACAGGAATTAACCATACTATCGCACATGAGCCGTATGGGTAGTAAAATTATGGAAATTACCGATTTGCAAAAAGCATTTGGTGTTAAAAAAATCATCAACAATTTTACACATACATTTACTCGTGGCGAAAAACTGGGTATTATTGGTGCTAATGGCGCTGGTAAATCTACGTTTTTGAACATGATAATGGACAAAGAAAAACAAGATGCTGGCACTATTGTACACGGCGAAACCATTGTATATGGATATTACGAACAAAAAGGCTTACAACTCAAAGAAGACAAACGTGCTATAGAAGTAGTAAAAGATGTGGCCGAATACATTACACAGCCTGATGGTAGCACGCTTACCGCAGCATCATTAATGAATAAGTTTTTGTTTCCGCCCGATTTGCAACACAACTTTGTAAGCAAACTAAGCGGTGGCGAGCAACGCCGCTTGTATATGCTTTCTGTGTTGATGAAAAATCCTAACTTTCTTATACTTGATGAGCCTACCAACGATTTGGATATACAAACCTTATCTACGCTAGAAAACTTTTTGGTGGACTATAGCGGTTGCTGTATAGTAGTAACCCACGACCGTTATTTTATGGATAGATTGGTTGATCAATTATTGGTATTTAAAGGCGATGGCGAAGTAGAACTATTCCCTGGTAACTACACCCAATACCGCGAATACTTAGAGATACAAGAAGAAATAGAAAAATACGAAGCCAACAAAAACAAAAAAGAAGGCAACGTACAAACTACTACAGCTGGTGGAAAAAGCAAAATTTCGTTTAAAGAAAAACAAGAGCTCGACCAACTAGAACTAGACTTAGAAGCCCTTGAACTACACAAAAAACAATTAGAACACGAAATAGCACAAGGCGATTTATCTGCCGAGTTACTTACTAAGAAAAGCAAAGAGTTTCAAGCTACATCTAACAGTTTAGAAACTAAAACCCTACGCTGGTTGGAGTTGAGTGAGTTGTTGTAAGATTTGGTTTTAAGATATACGAATATAAAAAACGCTTGAATTACACGTAAAATAAGAGGTGTTATAGTTTAGTTTAGTTTAGTTTAGTTTAGTTTAGTTTAGTTTAATATTTGATAATTAGTGTTTATATTCAACAATTAACAAGTTATGTATCATTATAAAAAAACACATGAAATATAAAAAGAAACTATGATAAATTTTGAAATCTTAATTGAC
>JBEBIC010000046.1:0-16084 GCA_040080595.1 Bacteroidia bacterium
GTTTAGGGGCGTGAGATAAAATATAGTTTAGCGTATTATTAAATTTACATTTTAAACAATCCGTATTTTACAATGCAATAAATGGCTCTAAAACCATCTTTCCAGCCTATTTTTTTGCCCTCTAAGTACGTTCGTCCGTAATATGATATACCTACTTCATAAATACGAATACCCTCTACACGTGCTATTTTAGCGGTAACTTCGGGTTCAAAACCAAAACGTTTTTCGTTAAGCGCAATGTTTTTTATGGTTGCGCTTGGAAATAATTTATAACACGTTTCCATATCTGTTAAATTAAGATTGGTAAACATATTGGACATAAATGTTAAAAATTTATTACCCAACGTGTGCCAAAAAAACAATATACGATGTGGTTTTCCTCCTATAAAACGTGAACCATATACTACATCGGCAAAGCCGTCCAGTACTGGTTTTATAATTATGTTGTACTCTTGTGGGTCGTATTCCAAATCGGCATCTTGTATAATTAAATAATCGCCGCTGGCTTTGGCAATTCCCGAATGTAATGCTGCGCCCTTGCCTTTATTTATTTCGTGTTGTACATATTGAATGTTAAACGTAGGGTTAGCATTCATATAATTTTGTATTGCACTTTCGGTATCATCTGTAGAACAATCATTTACTATAATAATTTCTTTTTCAACGTTATGGAGTAACTGCACCGCTTTAACTTTATCTAAAATTAAATGTATGGTTTTGCCTTCGTTGTAAGCAGGTATTATTATGGATAGTTTTTTCATTGTTTTTTTAAGTTTAGCCAAATGTAATTATTTTGCGTAATAATTTAGCAGTAATGTTTCTGTTGGTATTATATTGGGTGTAATTGCTTTTTTATACACCTCCATTTATGTTGTTTTTCACTTCGTTTTTATTAGAACTACTAATTTTACAAATCGGATATGCCCCAACAGAAAATTAACCAAACTATTGTTTCAATAACATATAAGACTCTAAACTAATAGCTTAAAATTAATTAAAATGAGTAAAAAAATTTAACTTTGAAAATTTACAACTATTTATTTGAACTTCGAAAGTTACATTTATTAGCTTAACACCTATTTACAATGCACCCAAAAACAATAGTTATATGCGATGATCACGTGCTGTTTGCTAACGGTTTGGCGGAACTATTAACTAAGTTTGGGAGCAATTACAACGTTGTAACCTATAACAATGCCGTGGACTGTACCGCTTATTTTAACAGCAACACAGCCCATGTATTTATATGCGATTTAAACATTGGTAATGTAGATGGTTTTGTGCTTTTAAAAGAATTGAAAGATAAATTAATTGCCACCAAAACCATAATTATAAGCGCCTACTTTGAACCCTACTTAATTGCCAAAGCCGAAACAATGGGCATACATGCGTTTTTAAAAAAAGAAACAGATATTGAAACTCTTTTGCATGTAATAGCACAACCCATTAATGCCCCATTTTACAGCAATAAAGAAACTAAAAAAGAACATAATTATTATACCTCCAAAGACCTTACTACGGCTAGTAAATTTAGATTGTCAAAACAAGAAATTGAAATTATAAAATTAATAATAGACGGAAAATTAAGCAAAGAAATAGCCGACGCATTGCACATAAGCAAAGCCACTGTAGATACGCACAGGCGCAACATCAACAAAAAATTAGAACTATCTAACAGTAGTTCGCTTATAAAATTTGCGCATGAAAACAATTTGTTTTCTTAGTCTTATTTTACTCAACGCAGTGCACTGCGTTGCTAGCAATACTATTATAATTACTAATGCAAGTTATGTGGTAGATACTACATCTGCACACACACCAAGTACTATTTACACACAATTATTTACGCCATTTACTAGTACTAATACATTGGATATTGGCTACAACAAAAATGCTGCGGTGTGGTGTAAGTTCACGCTTAAAAACACAAGTAACACAACCGTAAACAATAGTTATTTATGTTTTAATAATAATCATTTGGATAGTGTAGAACTGTGTACTGCTAATGGCACTAAACTACTATTAGGGGATAGAACTATTGGTACAAGCCCATTTATACATGCTATTGCATTTAATATTGTGTTAGCTCCTAACCAAGACACCACTATTTTAGTACGTATTAAAAAATCAATTTCGTATCTTGATTTTAATTTTTACATAGCGCAACACAACCTATTAGCACAAGAAAACAATGTGCGCACCATAGTAATTTCGTTTGTAGTAGGAGTGGTGTTTTTACTCTTGTTGTTAAACTTTATTTTGTTTTATGTAAGCAAAAACAAACTGTATGGTTATTACATTGTATATTCTATATTAAGCACTACTTACATACTTATTACTACCAATTATTTAAAACAATGTTTGTTTCCACATTTTTTGCATTTTAGCGAACTGCGCATATACATTTCAAGTGTTTCGGTTATAAGCGTAAGTGTACTTATAATGCACTATCTCAAGTTAAAAACACACTTCAAAACTATATACACAACCATACAATGGCTTAATAAAATAACAGTGCTTATTGTTGTAATAACCTTGCTGCTATTGGCGTTAAATCAATTTCAATTATTACGCATAATCCAATTTTTAGTGTATATTGTGTTTTTGTTAATATTCATTTTATTAATTTATGCTACCGTTAAAAGTTTGCGTGTTAATAAAAATGGAGCTGTTAATGTACTTATATTTTTTAGCCCTGTTATTGTGTGGAGCATTAGTTTTTTGCTCAAAATATTAGCGGTTGTACCCCAAAGTATTCATTATAATTTCTTAGTATATACAATTGTGTACGAAGTAATATTGTTTGGCTACGTACTAAGCAAAGAGTACATAACCGTGTTTTTAAACAATAATGCACTCATCAAAAAAAACATAGCCCAAAAAGAAGAGGCGCTATACGCCATAACTCAAGCGCAAATAACCGAACGCGCCACCATTGCCAATGTTATACACGATAGTTTTGGAAGTAAATTAGCATACATTAATCAGTTATTACAATTAAATAAAATAGAACAGGCAAGCCAAAGTATTAATGATTTGGCTGTTGATGTACGCAATGTATCGCACCAAATATTGCCACAAACACTTGCCGATGGCGCACTACTAGCAAGCATTGAAGCGCACGTTAGCAACATAAATAATAGTTTGCAACATGCACAAGTGGAGGTGTTTGGCTATGATTTCCCTCCTGTTATAAGTGCACCTTGGCTACACGATATATATCTTATAACATTAGAACTTATAACCAACGCCCTAAAGCACGGCAAGGCTACACACATTAATATAGAGTTCTTTAGCTATGACGATAGCTATTTGTTTCAATACACAGATGATGGCGTAGGATTTACCAACAACACTATTACCAAAGGATTTGGGCTAAGTACGGCGCAAAAAAGAATTGAAAACTACAACGGAACTTTTGAAATAAACACCTCGGTAACAGCAGGTGTAGTAATTCAAATAAATATTCCCAAATAAGTTTAAAAACAAAATTAACGTGTAAAAAATACCCATTAATGGGTATTGCACATAGGTTGT
Organism: Bacteroidia bacterium; assembly: GCA_040080595.1. Classification (GTDB taxonomy): domain Bacteria; phylum Bacteroidota; class Bacteroidia; order UBA4408; family UBA4408; genus JACMRI01. Next base: position 3,538 of record JBEBIC010000046.1, read on the forward strand.
TGTTTGTGGTTATTTTGCTTTAAAATATAACTAACACTAAAAACCAACTTCACTATGAAAAAACTTGTACTACTATCAACAAGCGTATTGCTTACTCTTGCATCGTGCAGCACCACACAATCAATAAAATTGTTTACCAACAAAACCGCCGAAATAAACCCTACCACCATAGTACAAAAGCCCACAGTGGTAGATTTGGAAGTAAAAGAAAAGGTAACAGGTACAAGCTCTTCCAACTCGTTTAACGTAAGTTTAGATATTGTAAAAGAACAAGCAATAAACGACGCACTTAAAAAAACAAACGCCGATATGCTTATAGACCCACAGTTTGAAACCGAAATAGTAGGTCAGTATAAAACTGTAACGGTGCGTGGTTACGCAGCCACTTACAAAAACTTTAGACCAATGAAAATAGAAGATACCCTATACGTACGCACAGGAGCAAGCGCATTGCTTTACGGGCAAAATAACAACTCTCACAAAAAAGAAATTAGCAACTACATAACTCCCAAAAAGAAAGGCGGCAAAGCTGTGCTTGGTATATTGGGTAGCTTAGTGCTATTAATACTAATAGTAGTTGGGCTTGGAGGTTAAATTTTAAATAACAGAAAATATGAAACTAGTTACACTTATTATAGCCACGCTATTGCTTACAAGCTGCGCTAAAAGCAAAAAAGGCACGTTAGAAAAAATGGAATACTGGACAGCCTCTGGTAGCAAGTACTACTCCGCCAAAGTAATGGCAGATAATCCACCTGCTATAAAAGGACAAGAGTACGAAGACCCATCAAACTCTCCGTCGAGAAGTCCTAACTATTACTATTATTATTGGGCAGATAAAAGCCCTAAAGACTTAGGCTACACCGAAGGTCCACATACGGATAGCGATGGTAAAACAATGTACTACGCAACCAGTAGTGGTAAAACAGCGGGTAGCAACGGACACTGGGGTTCTGGTTCTAGTAGTTCGTCAAGTAGTAGCAGTAGTGGCGCAACTAAGTATGACGGTATTTGGAAAAGAAATGATGGTGTTGCCTCGTATTTAAAATTAGGAGGTACGTCGGCTAAAGTATGTAGTGGAGGAAGTGTAACTAACGGCACTTTCAACTCGTCAGCACCTTCTGCAACATTTACCGTAAGCGGACAAACACATGTATTTACGTTTTCAATATCAAACGGTTTGTTATATATGGATGTACCACCAACATCTACTAACCCTAATCATGTTGTAACCGAATACATTAAAACCACTGCTTGGCCTTGCTAATTATTAAGTTTGGTAGTACATCTAACGTTTACACACAATAAGAAAGTATTATTAATCAAATTATAAAAACCAACCATGAAAACCATAAAACCATTATTAATAATTGCAAGTGCTTTATTTTTGTTTTTTACACTAAACTCGTATTCGTGCAAAAAGATAAAAAAAGGCACTTTAGAAGTTAAAATAACTACAACCATATCTAATACAAGTACCTATTATAAAGCCATAAGTGTAAGTAACGATAATGATAAGTACTATGTCGCAAACACTGAGTTTAATTTAGAAGCAGAGAATAATTACACAGTAATAACAGGTTATTTTTGGCCCGACAAAAGCCCGCAGGCATTGGGATACACTCGACACGATGGCGATGCAGAAAGTGGCTATGGCAAAAAGTATAAGTACGATACTAACGCACAAGGTTTTACTAATAAGGAAGATGATAATTATTCAGGTAAAAACGGACATTGGCCATCGGCAAGCTCATCATCGGGTAGTGGCTCTTCAAGTGGCAGTAGCGGAGCTTGTCCTGAAGGTACTTGGAAAGGTGAGTCGTGCCCAGGTGTGCCAGGTAGTGCTGTACTTACGCTTAATTCCAATAAAAAAGGTTCATTCTCTAACGATGATTGCAAGGGAATATGCAGCCCCGCTGTATTTACATTTACTTATAGCGTATCAGGTAGTACAATTAATTTTATGTATGACGCACAACAACCTGTAATTAATTGTACGGGTTATGCACCTGCTAGTCCGCCAGCACCAAAAAATGGTTCAGCAACATTTACATGTAGTGGTAATACACTTACTATTAAGTTTGGTAGTACATCTAACGTTTATACAAAGTAAATTAGACAACATCAATTACAAACTTTAAGTATTCCAAATTTACACCACTTAAAATATTCACATCACAGTGGCTGAGTTTATCAAAGCACTAGTATTATAGTGGCTTCAATAAACTCAGCAATCGTGATGTGATTAGTAAATATTATACGCCAATCCAATTTTCTAATTTTTTTTTAAATTGGTCTACCGCAAGCCAAGTGTTTACTTTTTGTTCATCTTTTATATCATACGCAACCAAGTACTGAATGTGAATTTTCTCGCCTTTATTAAGGTTAGGGATTTTTGTTATAAATCCGTTTTTTTTCATTTCAGTTATTGATTGATAGAAATCCACCTTGTTTTTTAGCCTTGTCGGAAACCAGTTGTCATTTTCTGCTCTTAAATTCAAAGCCTCCCCGTCTTCTGTCCCAATATGCAAAACCCACTCGTTGCTGTTAACTTCTATTGCATCTAAATGTTCTCCTGTTGCAGTGTCAAAAACTACTCCCTCATTAATTTCATCAAGAAAACAATATGTTTCTATGTTTTCGCTAATATCAGTCGTTTTTTCAATTCTAAAAATCCAGCCAAAACCATCAGTTAAGTTATCGTCATTATCAAGAGGAACTCTTATTTTGAACGATACAATTTCAATTCTATGTTCAATCGTTTGAAAAGTCTCTGAATTTCCGTTTTTATAGTGCTTTATTTCATTTGGCTTATTAATTCCATTACAAAAAAAACCGCATCGAATAATGCCTAAAGGAGTGTTAATTTCTCGCTCTACTTTGATTGCGGTTTCTCTTGCCATACTATTCTTATAACTCATTAATTACCATAAACGTATTAATGAAGTATTATTTAATCTATCCGTTTTATACTTGCGCCTAACGCATTCAATCTATCATCAATGTGTTGGTAACCACGGTCTATTTGCTCTATGTTGTGTAGTGTAGATTTTCCGTTGGCGCTCATAGCAGCTATAAGCAATGCAAGTCCTGCGCGTATGTCGGGCGAGGTCATAGAAATAGCTCGTAGCGCATTTTGTCTGTTAAGCCCTATAACCGTGGCGCGGTGCGGGTCGCACAGTATTATTTGCGCCCCCATATCTATTAGTTTATCTACAAAAAACAAGCGACTTTCAAACATTTTTTGGTGTACCAATACACTTCCTTTGGCTTGTGTAGCTACTACCAATATTATACTTATTAAATCGGGCGTAAAGCCTGGCCATATTTGGTCGGCAACGGTAAGTATAGAGCCGTCAATAAAAGTATCTATTTCGTAATTTTGTTGTGCGGGTATGTATATATCATCGCCCCTGCGCTCTAGTTTTATACCCAAACGTTGGAATGTACTTGGTATAATACCTAGGTTGTCCCAACTTACGTTTTTAATAGTAAGTTCGCTTTGTGTCATGGCTGCAAGCCCAATAAAAGAGCCTATCTCTATCATATCGGGTAGCATAGTATGTTCTGTACCGCCTAATTTTTCAACACCTGTAACGGTTAGTAAGTTAGATCCTATACCTTCTATTTTAGCACCCATACGCACCAACATTTTACATAATTGTTGCAAATAAGGTTCGCAAGCGGCGTTGTATATAGTAGTTACACCTTCGGCCAACACCGCTGCCATTACTATGTTTGCAGTACCTGTTACTGATGCTTCGTCTAGCAACATATATGCACCTTTTAGCTTAGGCGATTCTATTTTATAAAACTCATTGGCTTCGTCGTAGGTAAATGTTGCGCCTAGTTTTTGTAAGCCTTCAAAGTGAGTATCTAACCTACGGCGGCCAATTTTATCGCCACCTGGTTTGGGTATATACCCACGCCCAAAACGGCTAAGCAAAGGGCCTACAATCATAATAGAACCACGCAGTGCAGCTCCTTTTTTCTTAAATTGTGCGCTGTTTAAATAATCAATATCTACCTCTTTGGCTTCAAACGAATAACTGTTGTTGTTTAGCTTATGTACCTCCACGCCAAGGTCGCCCAACAAATCAATGAGTTTGTTTATATCAACAATATTGGGAATGTTGTGTATAATACATTTATCTGCTGTAAGTAATACTGCACATAATATTTGTAAGGCTTCGTTTTTAGCGCCTTGTGGAGTTATTTCGCCCGATAATTTTTTACCGCCTGTAATTTCAAATGATGCCATGATATAAGGGATTGATTTTAAACGTAATTCGTAATTTTTAATTCGTAATTGATACTTAGTTGTACAAACTTATTAAATATTTAATGTTGTTGGATAATTATTATAAAACAAAAAGAGCTTGTTTACCTAAGGTAAACAAGCTCTTTTAAGAAATTATTAAATAAGAAATTAGTTGTTGCTTAAAAACGAAGCTATTCCATCGTGTGTAGCAGTTAAACCTTCTGCGCCTTTTACCCAGTTAGCAGGGCAAACTTCGCCATTTTCTTCAAAAAACTGTAAGGCATCAACCATACGCAACGCCTCATCAACATTGCGCCCTAGTGGTAAGTTATTTACTAACTGATGTTGTACAACACCTGCTTTGTCTATCAAAAACAAACCACGATATGCTACCATTTCGCCTGTTGCGTGTAATTCGCCTTGCTCGTTGGTGTAGTAGTCGCCCACAAGCACATCGTACGCTGCGCTTATTGTTTTGTTGGTATCGGCTAACAATGGATACGTTACGCCTTTAATACCACCTTGTTTTTTGTCTAACTGTAACCATGCCCAGTGCGACTGCTCAGTATCAGTAGATGCGCCTATTACGGCTACATTACGTTTTTCAAATTCTGCTAATTTTTCTTGAAATGCGTGTAGTTCTGTAGGGCATACAAATGTAAAATCTTTCGGGTAGAAAAATAACAATACGTATTTGTTACCGATGTACTGGTCTAACGAAAAATTTTCTACTATTTCGTATCCTTTTATTACTGCCGCAGCGGTTGTTTTTGGTGCTTTTTTGCCTACTAATACTCCCATTTTATAATTTGTTTTTAAGGTTTTAAATTGTTGCTTTTTGCTTTGCAAATATAGGTACTTTATTGTAGGATAGTTTGTATATTTGTTTTTTAACAACTAAAAAAATATGCCAGAAATAAGTAGATTTTACGGAATTATTATTTATATGTTTTACAATGAGCATAACCCACCTCATTTTCATGTTCAATACCAAGAGTTTGAAGCTATAATAGAAATAGAAAGTGGCATTGTAAAGGGTAGAATACCAAGACGAGCACTCAAATTAATTTTTGAGTGGATGGATTTACATAATGAAGAACTCATGGGAAATTGGAAAAAAATAGAAGAGCGAAAATCTTTATTAAAAATAGAACCCTTAGCCTAAAAAATTATGGAACTTATAAAAGTAGAAAGCGCAACTTATGTCAAAGATTTTATTATTCATTTTAAATTTAATAACGGTATTGAAAAAAACTTAAACCTTGAACCTGAACTTTGGGGAGAGGTTTTTGAACCATTAAAAGATGTAACTTTCTTTAAAAAATTTAAACTAAATGCTTGGACAATAGAGTGGGATAATGGCGCCGATTTTTCGCCAGAATTTCTTTTCTCACATTTACCTGATTGTTCAATCGTTCAATAATTTATTAATGGAAGAGGTCTTATTGTTATAACGAAATTCCTACACCTTCTTTTTTCATTATTTCACGCAGACTTATCATTGTGTAGCGCATACGCCCAAGTACGGTGTTTATACTCATATTATTTTGTACAGCCATTTCTTTAAAACTCATATTTAAGTTATAGCGCATTATCATCATTTGGCGTTGTTGTGGCTTTAGTTGAGCTATACAACGTTTTATTTGGGTTAATAATTCGGTATGTTCTAGGTTTACGTCGCAGGCGTCGTCGAGCAATAGCAGGTGGTCAAACGTGTTATAGTGCTCCGCATCTTCTTCGCTCATACCGTAAGTAGCATCGTGTTTGGGCAGTTTGTTTTCTTCTCTAAAATAATCCATACACAAGTTGTGTGCTATACGCATTACCCAAGGTACAAATTTGCCCTCATCATTATACTTGCCTTGCTTTATATTTTGTATTACTTTAAAAAAAGTATCCTGAAACAAATCGTTGGCCACATCAGGGTCTTTCACTTTATCCTTAATAAAATTAAAGATTTTAGCTTGCGTTTTTTGCAATAAATACGGAAAGGCTTTTTCGTTGCCCGCAACGTATAACTGTGCCAATTCGGCCACATTTAGTTTACTCAACACCATAACTTTTAGGGTTTTAATGGTTACTATTAATACTTAGTTTATTGAGTAGATGTGTGTTATATAGTGCGTGGTTTTAGTTGATATTTTTAACAAATGTAGCACTATAATTAAACTACGCAAATTTATTTTTGATTATTTGCGCTACATTAATCTTAAATTCGCACTATTATTTTATATAAAATTGCCCCTGCGTGAAACTCTTTTTTACAAATAAAACAATTACTCTAACACTTGCTATTGTACTATTTACAAGCATTATAAGCCTCGCACAAAACCCAAGCGACACACTTAAAACGCCACAAGTAAGTGTGTTGAAAAAACGAATGACCGCCGCTTTACTTACCGTAACCATGGGGCCACTCGGCGCACACCGCATATATTTAGGTTGCTCGCCACACGTGCCAGTAGCTTATGTAGCTACAGTGGGTGGCGGCGTAGGCATTATACCTGTAATTGATTTTTTTGCAATACTATTTACCAGAGATTTTGCTAGGCTAGAACACAACAACAGTGTGTTTATGTGGCTAAAAAAAACAAAAAACACCGAAGACGAGTAGTGGGTTGTATTTATTTTACAAAAACTACTATATTTACCCAAAACAAATAGCATTTAATATTAATGACACCTACAAAACATAACTGGACTACTGACGAATTGTTAGCTATATACAACACGCCCTTTTTGGAATTGTTGTACCAAGCATCAACGGTGCATAGAGCTAACCATACCGCTTACGAAGTACAAGTAAGTTCGTTACTATCTATAAAAACAGGCGGTTGCCCTGAGGACTGTAGTTACTGCCCACAAGCAGCGCGCTACAATACACACATAGATGTACACAAACTAATGACACACGATGCCGTAATGCAAGCTGCCGACAATGCCAAAACTGGCGGAAGTAGTCGTATGTGCTTAGGCGCAGCATGGCGCGAGGTGCGCGATAATAGCGACTTTGAACGTGTGTTGGATATGGTTAAAGGCATTAACGAAAAAGGTATGGAGGTGTGTTGCACCTTAGGTATGCTTACTGATGAGCAAGCCAACAAACTTGCTAATGCTGGCTTGTACGCTTACAATCACAACATAGATACATCGGAAGAAAATTATAACAACATAATAAGTACTCGCAATTACGAAGATAGATTAAACACTATTAACAATGTACGCAAGGCAGGTATTACGGTATGTTCGGGCGGAATTATAGGTATGGGCGAAACGGCTATAGACCGTGTAAATATGCTTAAAACATTGGCTAACTTACCAGTACACCCCGAGTCGGTACCCATAAATGCACTTGTGCCAGTAGAGGGTACACCCATGGCAGAACAACCACAAGTACCAAGCTGGGATATGATACGTATGGTAGCTACAGCTCGTATTGTATTGCCACAAACAGCAGTGCGCTTATCGGCAGGGCGTATGCAACTTAACCAAGAGGCGCAGGCAATGTGTTTTTTGGCTGGTGCTAATTCTATATTTGCTGGCGATAAATTATTAACTACTCCCAACCCCGAATTTGATACCGATAAACAAATGTTTGCAACACTAGGTATAACGCCTAAAGCGGCATTTGCTGATAAAGCCAAAAAATTTAATCACCCAATTGAAACCGTATAATTTAAAATAATGAAAAACATAACCTTGGTAGCACTAACCTTAGTGCTTGCAGTAAGCTGTAGCAAAGACCGTAATGTAATAATATTGCTAGACGGAACGTGGAACGTAGATAGCGTACAGTTGAAATATGTACACAATATAGACAAACCTTTTGGAACTAAAGGGCAAACGTATGTAGATTTAGACACTACACAACAATATACATTGTTTAATTGTGGTACTATTAGTTTTGACAAAATGCACACGGCTAATGGTGATTATAGACTAGGTAACCTTGATTTTAAAATACCAAAATTACCCGGAACCAAAGATACCGCTTACACTATAAATAGACCTCTTAATGAAAAAGAGCCTTTTTCGTTTTATGTAGATCAAGTAGTAAACAAAAAACACTATTCTAAAATTGGTATGGTAGGCGACACTTCAAAAACTTACCGTAGCGGCGAGTTTTCGGACAGTGATTTAGTACAAAAACACATTTCATTTTCATATACAATAGACTCGCTAAAATACACTTATTTACCTTGGTTAGGCACTTACAAAGTGCGTAAAGGAATGTTTAAGGTTTATATCTCAAAACAATAACAATGCACTACACGCACGGTTTTAAACTACTAATGGTAGCAATGGCAACATTGCTTATAACGGCGTGTGTACCACAAAAAAACATTGTATATTTTAACGCTACAAAAGCAGATAGTACCGCAACACTTACCGAAAAAGAACTTACATTTAAAACAGGCGACATTATTATTGTAAACGTGTTTTCGCCCAGTAAAGAAACATCAGTTTATTTTAATTATAGTGAGCTACATGCAATGGTAGCGGGAGTTCCTGTTAATGGATATTTGGTTGATTACAAGGGAAACATTGAAATGCCAATGATTGGGCAAATTAATGTGCGTGAAAAAACAACCAAACAAATACAAGATGAAGTAAGAGGGAAAATAGAAAAATACTTAATAAATCCGTCGGTTAATGTGCGCTTGGTTAATTTTAAAATAACCTTACTAGGCGAGTTTAGACGCCCTGGCACATACACTATTGAAAACAATTCTATAACATTACTTGAGGGCTTAGGTTTAGGCGAAGACCTTACGATATACGCTAACCGCACCATTACCGTAATACGCGACAATAACGGCAAAAAAACATTTACCTATATAGACCTTACCAACAAAGAACAATTTGGCAAATCCGTTTATTTACAAAACGGCGATGTGGTGTATGCACAACCCATTAAAGAACGAAAAACTACTGTAGAAATATTTTATCGTGTAGCTCCGTTTGCGGTAGCGGTAACCTCTGTACTTATTTCGTTGTTTATATTGTTTAGAAACTAAACACTTTACTACTTTTCTATCCTACTTAATTATGAGTTTACAACCCATGCCCGAACAAGAAACCGAATTGCCTCAAGGTGGTTTTGACTATACCCGTTTTATAAAAACACTTATTAAGTATTGGTATGTATTTGTAATAGGTTTGGCAGTAGCATTAAGTGTTGCCAAGTGGTATCATTGGTATGCTATACCCAAGTATAGCGCTTCGGTTACGCTACTTATTAAAGACGAAAAAGACGCTAATTTATCAGCCGAAAAACTATTACAAGATTTTGAAGACGATGCTCCAAAACACAATATGAGCAACGAAATAGAGATGCTACAATCGCGCAGTATTATGGAGCAAGTAGTAACCGAATTACCTTTGAGTATTACGTACTTATCGCGTAAAAATTTAAAAAAATCGGACTTATACAAGCGTACGCCAATTATAGTAACGGCAGACAGCCTACTTAATAGCGCATACCGTAGTACTTTGCGTATTAATATTATTGATAGTTTGTTGTTTGAGTTAGGATTTGATGGTGATGATGGAAAGAACATCACATACTTTTTTGGACAAAAAATAGATACCAAAATAGGCGTGCTTAAAGTAAACAAAGCGCCCTTATTTGATAGCCCACAATTTAAAAAAGAACGCCTTACCGACCGAGAATTTTTAGTGCGCTTTACCTCTATTGAAAGTTTAATAGCTAAATATAGCAATGCAATAGCGGTAGATAAAGTAAACAAAGAAAGTACGATACTAAAACTTAGCCTTACCGATGTAGTTGCCGACCGTGCCGAAGATGTGCTGAATAAGACCTGCGAAGTATATTTGCGCAACGACATTAATCACAAAAACAAAGTGGCAAGCAACACCCTAAGTTTTATTGACGACCAACTAAGTGTAACCAGTACCGATTTAAAAAACATAGAAAACAACATAGAACGCTTTAAATCGAGCAGTAGAATAAGCACCGACATAAGTACCGAAGCCAACCTATACCTTACCAACGCACACGATGCCGATGTACGTATGGCGCAAGTACGCTACAAATACAACGTTGCCGACTATGTAGAAAAATTTATAAAAGGCAATAATAACTTAGATGATATGTCGCTTTCGGTTTCGGGAATTGATGAGCCACAACTCAATAAACTTATTGATGAATTGCGTATATTAGAAGCTAAGAAAAGCCAATATACACTAGCCGCCAAGGCCGATAACCCGCTTATGGTAAGCCTTAACTATCAGTTAGACCGTACACGAGAATCTATTGTAAATAACATTACAGCTATTAAAAAAAACCTAGCTATGCTCATTGCCGATAGCCAAGGTAGTATAGATAAATACGAAACTCAATTGCGTGCTGTGCCACGTACCGAGCGCCAGTTGTTGGGTTTAAAGCGTCAGTTTGATATTAAAGAACAGATGTATTTATTCCTATTACAAAAACGTGCCGAAACAAGTATAGCGCTTGCTAGCACAGTAAGCGATAGCCATGTGGTAGATGCTGCAATGGCCGACGATAAACCAATATCTCCCGTAAAATCTAAAATATATACCATAGCACTACTTATGAGTGTGGTATTGCCACTATTGTTTTTCTATTTAAAAACAAGTATGAATACCACCATTGGCGATAAGAATGTACTTACTTCATTAACCAACATATCCTTACTTGGTGTAGTAAAAAACAATACCGAAAACACTAACGCATTAATTGTTACGGACTCTCCAAAGTCGGCCAACACAGAGTGTTTTAGGGCATTGCGTACCAACTTAACGTATGTAGGAGATAGTAATAAAAAAACAATTTTAGTAACCTCATCTATCAAAGGCGAAGGCAAAACATACATAGCCATAAACTTAGCCAACGTAGAAGCTATGGCAGGTAAAAAAACGGTGCTATTGATGTGCGACCTACGCAAACAGCCCAACACAGCCGCGCTTAAAATAGATGCTACCAAAGGATTAAGTAATTATTTGCAAGGCAAAGCCACATTAGCCAACAGTACCCAGCAATGCGCCCAAATGCCTAATTTAGACATTGTAGCACCTGGCGAATTTTCGGCAAACTCATCAGAGTTGTTGTTGAGTACAACTATGACGGGGCTTATACATACACTACGCAACACTTACGATATAGTTATAATAGATTCGCCACCCATAGGTATAGTGTCGGACACATTAACACTTGCTACCTATGCAGATGCAACACTATATGTAGTGCGAGAAAATGTAACGGAGCGCAAGCACATTGCATTTTTAAACCAATTAAAAACCGAACAAAAATTAAGGAACATAGCTCTTGTATTTAATGGCACTGCCGAAATACAAAGTTTATATGGCTTTGATGCTGATGAAAACAATGCGCTAAACAATACAGGCATTATGGGTAAAGTACGAGAGGTGTTGAGTAAAGTGAAAGCGTTAAAGAATAATGGTTAAAAACATGAAACTTGAAAACAATTGGCGACAAAAATCCATCGAAAACCTTGAACAGAAAATTAATAGCTCTGTAAATAAAGACGAAGACTCTCACTTAATAAGAACCTGTTATTATCTAAGTAAAAAACCAATTCAAGATTTTACCACGGAGGACTTACGAATTATGATAGGGCAAGAAATCGGTTTGTTTTTTTTAATGCCCATAGCAATAGAAATACTAACAAAGAACGTCTTTGCAGAGGGAGACTTATACGAAGGAGATTTATTAAAAAGTATTTTAGATATAAATACTGTGTTCTGGAACAATAACAAAAACTACTGGCTACAATTAAATGAAATTATCAAAAATAATTATCAAGAAATTGAAGAAATGAAATTTGATACTCATAAATTTTATAGCAACAAACACAGTCTATAAACCAACGCTTAACAATGAATCTTTATTAGTTACACGCCATACATACATAAGCGCCTAACAAACCAAGGGATAATTATTTGCTAATGTGCGTACTGTGCGTCAAACGATAGCCCGTGCTATTTTCTTGTTGATACAAACTTATGTTAGCTTTTCATAAAAAATGTCCAAGGTAATTGGAGTAATTCAGTTGTTTGTTGGCGGTTTAGTATGTGTTCTCAAACAACTACACTGAGTAAGTACATTTTACAATTGTTTAAACACCCTCTCTCCTACAAAATCATTTTCAAATTAACACGCGTCTTCAATTAATTAAATTCGGCGTAATGGACAAAATTGATGCTGTTTTTTAGATGTTTAGTTCAAGTGGACAAAATTGATGCTATTTATTTTGGTGTTTTTGTCATCAAAAAAGTATG
>JBEBIC010000259.1:0-3829 GCA_040080595.1 Bacteroidia bacterium
GAGTAAACTGTTTTTTTATTCTTGTACTAATACATCTAACTGGCGGCGACCTTGTGTGCCATCATTGTTTTTGAAACGCTCGGCTAACAAAAACAGTTTACCATTATAATGTTTTAATACTGATAATGTACCGTTGGTTAATACATCTTGCGCTATTGTTGCGTTGCCTGTTGCACTAACTTTAGCTACCGAGTTTGCACTAATGTAATATAGGTTTCCGTTTTCGTCAATGTCGGGGCTTGTAATAGTTGCGGGTAAAGTAGCGCCATCTAACACTTTAGTAACTGTTTTGTTAGTATTGTTATATTTAAACGACCATACTTTTGTACCCTCTACGCAGGCAAACGAAAAGTCGTTATCATTAGCATTGTTTTTAATTATTGAATAGCCGTCTAATGCCATAGGAGTACTAAGTACTACTTTTGCTATGAGTGTAAATTTAACCGCAGGAGTAGCTAAATTATTTACATATACGTTTATAGAATCTTTGCTATAAAGTATTACTATACCCTCGTTAGTGGCTAATATAGGCTCAAATATGCCCTTGTACAAGTTCGATGCACGTAATGGAAACTGTATCCCAGTAAATGTTCCGTCGCTTGAACTTAATTGTTTAAACGCATTACTCGCATCATAATAGGCATAGGTAAATCCATTGGTTTCGGTACCCGAACCAGCGCCTTGGCTACCTACTATGCTATATACCGAATGTCCAGTTTTGGCTATGCGGCGGTCGCTAGTAAGGAGGCTTTGCCCTGATGTTTCAGTAACATCGCCCGTTACATAACCTGGCCCCGAATAATCATAATACATATAACCTAACTTGTTGCTATAAGGCGCATACATAAAGCCTAACTCTTGCCAGCTACTACCAGTAGGTGTAGTGTAAGTAAAGCCAACAGGGACAGTTATTACGCTTTGTGTGGCATAGTTAGCCGAGCCACGTTGCACACCTTTTGTAGTGCCTTGTTGGCTACCGCTACTTTGACTAAATGCAAAATTAACTTTATCAGTTCCTTCTACGCTTAGGGCAATGCCATGTATCTCGTTGAGCGTGCCTGGGTAGTAAGCCGTGCTAGGTTCTATGTAGCCATACACTTTTTTAAATCCTTTGCCTGTGGCTAATAATTCTACCGAATCTAAAGAGTGGTCAATAGCTACTGGTTCGGGTTCGGGCGCTACATCTTTCTTTTTGCACGATACTACTAAGCTACTTACTATAAGTGTAGCCAATGCGGTTTTGATTGTGGTGTGTTTCATGTTATTGTGTTTTAAGTTGTATTACTGCTTATTTTCCTTAGCTAATTTACGCTCTTGTTTTTTTCGCTTATGTATTTTGGTATATACATTCATAGCTTTTACCACACGTATTATGGGCAAATGATAACTCAACGAAAATTCCGAATGTGCCAAGGCTTTGTAGTTTTTGTAAGTATAATAATCGTAGTTAAATGCCACTGCACCAAAACTTACCGTTGCGCCAAAGGCGATACTTTCCACGCTTTTAGGCGCAAGGCGTACATCGTTAGTAGTGCTTGCTCCGCCTAATGTAGCCGTGTATTTATTTAACGCTACACTGCCCGAATCCGAAATAAAATTTACATCTCCATTGGTTTGTTTGTAATAACCTATACGAGCAATAGCTCCAAAATACGATGTTTTTTTGGCAAACGAGGCTTGACTTTCAAAGCCACTTCTTATAAAATAAGTTACTAAATCTAAGCCAACCTCTCCACCATAACGTGTAGAATTATTAAAGTATCCGTCTAAGCGTACTTTACTTAACTCTTTTACATCATTGCTACCCGCAGTTTCCTTGCGTTTGAATGGCTCTTTAAAATAAAAATTACCCTTGTCGTACATAGCACTTATATAAAATGTACCGCATCTAAAGCCCGACATTACACCATAAGTAGGCACAATAGATGATGTATTAATGTGCATAAAATTAGTTTGTGCACGTGGGCCAATAAAAAAGAACGGGCGCACATCGCGTATTTGTGCTGATGTTTTTACGCCACGCATTTCGTCCCAAGAGCTTTCTCTTTTAGTTGTTTTGTAAGTAACATCTGCATAGGTTGTTCCGCCTATATGCTCTCGTTTAGTAGTATAAGTTGTGGTAGTAGAACTACGATAATTTTCTATCCAACGTTTCATACCCGTGTGCGAAAATATGGTAGGATTAAGTATTAAATCTTGTGTAGAAAAACCAATACTAAGTGTAGGAATACGGTTTAACCCTTTAATTATACTGCCCTTTTGGGCAAAACCTCCATCTAACGAGTATGACACCCCTACTTTAACAGGGCCTACTATTACACTTATACCAGGATTAAGTGTAAAGCCAAAACCTCCACCATCGCCACTGGATTTAATATAAGGGTCGGAACCCTTATTAGAAAAACCACCAATACCCAAGTAAGGTATTACATTAAGGTGGCGCGACTTAAACAATGGAAATGGAATATTACCCGAAAATGCAAAACGTTGTCCCTTAACGTTTATAGTACGCCCCGAATCCTGTTTAGTAAAATATCCAGTTAATATGCTATAATGCGCAAAGCCAAACAAATCGCCTGAGGGTCCAGCCCAATATCCTTGCTTAACAGTGTAGCCGTATTTTAAATTTTGGGGTACTACTACATCAAATCCCGCAAACGTCCACGATTTTATACGTTTAAATCGCTCTTCGGCTTCATCTTTTTTAGGTTCTTTTTTTTCTTGTTTGTTTTTGTCGGCATCTTGTACCGTTGTTGTTTGTGCTTGTGTGTTAATACTGGTTAGCATTAGTGCTAACATAGTGTAGTAAATTGTTTTCATAGTTCTAAACGGTTTAGTTTATTATGATGTAATATTACGCCTATGTGCTATGGTGCGCAATACTCACTATAGAGTATATTTCAATAAAAAAAAAACAGCCTCGCACAATACATTGTGCGAGGCTGTTTTAGTTATGTAGTATTACAATTATTTATAGCAATTACTTAACGCATTACATGCTTGGTATTAAACGTAATTCGTAATTTATCCACGTTATTCCACTATAAACTTAGTGGTACTAGAGCCTGTAGTGCTTATTGTTTTGGCTACATACACGCCTGTGGTAAGCGTTAATGCTAGTGGTGTAGTACTTGCGTTGGTTGTATAGTTATATACTATTTCGCCCAGCATATTGTATATTACTACAGTAGCGTTGGTTGGTGTGTGTATTGTAAATGTACCGTTGTTAGGATTGGGGTAAATGGTAGTGTTACTTGCATTGTTATAGTCTTGTAAAGCATTGGTAGCAATGGGTGCAGAAGCGCACGCATGTATTGCATATAATTGATTTGATGTAAGAGAACCTATAGAAAAAATTAATGACTCTTTAAAATTTACCATGTTTTCTATTGTTGCGTTAGCTCCTGCATTTAGTACAACTTCTTTTAAACTGCCACTTGTACTATCGCAGGTAGATAAGTTACGCCCTGCATAAAGGGTAGTACCAATTTTATAATCGGCACCATAAAAATATAATTGGTCGTTACATAAGTAAAAACGCCCTTCGCTGGTACTAATCCAACTAGCAGCTGTCATTAATTCTTGTACAACATGCGTGTTTACATTGCCACTGTCGGTTGCAAAAATAGATAGATTACCCCCTAAATTATTTATACCCGTAAAGTAGGCTACGTTGTTGGCAAAACTGTATAAAAATGCTCCATTTGATAGTATTATTGAGCTACCCGTATTTGATACCAATTCATTAAATGTAATAGTACTAGTTGATGGGTTAGAAATGTCGCCTGAATATATTCTTAGGTCAGCAATATTATTAACACCAGTAAAA
>JBEBIC010000260.1:0-3823 GCA_040080595.1 Bacteroidia bacterium
TGTTTCTACCGATTTTAACTCTACTATAACCAAGTCATTCACTAAAATATCTAATCTAAAACCAATATCCATTTTTATATCGTCGTATTCCATAGATAAACCCACTTGTGTTTTTACATCGTACCCAAGTTTATTAAGTTCGTGAGCAAGCGCAACTTCATACACCGACTCTAACAAACCTGGCCCTAGTGCTGAATGTACTTTGAATGCAGCACCTCTAATGTTATACGAAATGTCATTTAATATTGTAAGCATTGTTTTTTTTATTTTTTATTTCTCGCTGATTTTCGGAGAGTTAATCGCAGTGTTTCGCTGAGTTTTGATTTTCTATATTTTCGTATTTATCTGCGAAACACTGCGTTTTTAATCTGTGAGCCTCTGCAAGAAATTCTTTTTAATTTTTTTCTCGCTGATTTTCGGAGAGTTAATCGCAGTGTTTCGCTGAGTTTTGATTTTTTACGAGTTGATTATGATTTTGTATTTAATCTGCGGAACACTGCGTTTTTAATCTGTGAGCCTCTGCGAGAAACTATTTCCAAATTATCAAATTACCCCATTATCAAATTGTTTTTACTTCTTACCTTTTGTTTTAGGTTCTTCGGTTTTAAACGGATTCATCATAGCGCCCATTGCACCCATTGCCGATAGTGTGTTTTTACGATTAAGCGCCTCTACTGTAAATACTTTTAATCCTAACTCAGCACGGTAACCATGTATTTCTTTTACATCTAAGGCTATCATAAATTTAATAATTTCTTTGCTCATTACTTGTCCTGGCACAAGTATAGGAAATCCTGGAGGGTAGGGTATTACAAACGATGTAGATACCAATTCTCGGTTTTTACTCAAGGCATCTAAACATTCGCTCAATGGAATATACTCACACAAATCTTCTTCGTAAGCTAAGAAAAACGCTTCCCTTATATTACCACCTGGCACACCTGGCGATGCTTGAAAAGAACTGTGGAAATAGCTAAAATCGGGCAAAGGAGGTACATCGTGTATTAATGATTGTATGTGTTTTTCGGATATTTCGGCTTCACGTTTATTCAACGAACGATTACTTTCATCTAACTCATCGGCTATTTGCAACAACGCATTTATTAAAAATGTAACACTACCACGGGTTGTGCCTATGTTAGTCATTAACAAAATAGTGTTGCGCGATGTTTTGTTTACCTGAATATTAAACCTATCCATAAGGTAAGTATTCTTAAACATATCGCCTGTAATACCCGCCTTTCCTACTGATAGCGTAACTTTAGTAGGGTCAAGTACAAACTCATCTTTCTCCCACGATTCTTCCATTCTATCCCAACCCTCTTCTACCGTATAATATTCGCTTAACCCACAGGCGCGGTACGTTGCAGGAATAATATCTTTTACATTAAGTATATGAAAATAGGTACTTAGTTTAGGATGATTTTGCACTTTGGAACGCAGTACCATAGCCATTTCTATACTTTTTTCTACCAACTCATAGCCTTCTAACTCAACTTGTCTCCTGCCCGCATCAAGCGATGCTAGTATTTGATAATTAGCCGATGTAGTGGTATGTGTCATGTACGATTCCTGAAAATTATCGGCAACCCTACGGCTATACTCTTCGTCCCATATTTGTATCATAGAACCTTGTCTAAAGCTTGATAATGTTTTGTGTGTACTTTGCGTAGCATATACTCTAATCTTAACCAAATCGGGGTTGGGCATGGTAGGCAATGTGTTGGGTGCTAACGCTGCTATGTGTGCTGCATAGGTAGCTTTGTAGTTATCGCTACGGTACTTGTGAAATAATTTTTGTGCCACATACATACCCGTACGTTGCTTGTAAGTGTAAGTAAAGCTAGCAAATGCAAACCACGCTTCGTCCCACAGAAATACCATATCGGGCTTTATAGCCAATACCTCTTCCATTACTTTTTCTACGTTATATACCAATCCGTCAAACGTACAATTGGTAAGCAATAACATTTTTACTTTATCTAATCGGCCTGCGTTTTTAAGCGCTATTAATCGTTCTTTAATAATGCGTAATGGCACAGCGCCGTACATTGAATATTCCTCAATAGGATACGAATCTAAATACACAGGAAAAGCCCCTGCAAGCACTAAGCCGTAGTGGTGCGACTTATGGCAATCTCTATCTACAAGTACAACATCGCCAGGTTTTATAAGCGCTTGTTGTACTATTTTGTTGGCGGTAGATGTACCATTGGTTACAAAAAAAGTATGCTCGGCACCGTAGGCTTTTGCTGCTTTTTCTTGTGCTTTTTTTAATGGTCCTTTGGGTTGTAGTAACGAATCTAAACCTCCGTTAGTAGCTGATGTTTCTGCCAAGAATACATTGCGCCCGTAGAAGTCGCCAAAATCGGTAATCCATCGCGACTTAAATACGGAGTTACCACGAGATATTGGCATAGCATGAAACACGCTTGTTGGTTTCTTACTATACTCTGTAAGTGCAGTGTAAAATGGGGTTTCAAATCTATCGTTAATACCACTTATAATAGTTAAATGTAATTCTTGCACATCTTCCATACGATAAAATATACGGCGAAATGTTTTTACGGTACTATCCTCTAAGTGTGTAAGCGATGTATCGGTAATGTAATAAATGTCTAACTCGGGTCTAAACTGATGGATATATTTTCCCAACAACGGCCCAAGTTCTCCGTCACTTACATTGGTTAAATCTATCTTTAACACATTTTGTATAAATGGTTTTATCAATTTAGTAATATTGGTAGATAGCTGCAATGGCGCATAACGTATGCAAGCTGCTTGTATGTTGTAATTAAAAAACAAACAAATTAATGCGTCTTGAAAGGAGCGTTGTACAACAATATCATACGTGAGCGTACTTTGTGGGCTTACCAATTCTTTAAATTTATTTTTAAGTATGGCTTCATCTTTCGATGATATATCTTCTACATACAATACTTCAAAATAATTACTCTTTACTTTGTTAGACCCCTTGTCTTTATTACTATCTACAGATGTTCCGCCATTAAATTTTTCGTGTATAATTTCGGGGTTAATGCGGTAATCATCGCTTACTAATAAAGAGACTATTTCCGCCACTTGATTACTCATTGCTTTTAGCTCCCCTTTTTTTACGGCTTTAATTAAGCGTGTAACTAAAGGCGCACCAGGAAACGAAAAGTACTGTTCTATACTCAACAAATTATCAAGCACCTCATTCATTTCCGTTAAACGTTCGGTTAAAGCATCGGTATTTTGTGCACGCGCAGCTACATTACTTTTTTCTTTAAGTTCGTTCCATAAATCAATACGCAATTGGTTTATGTTATAGTGTTTGGAGTTCATTGGTTCAATTTGAAAATTTATTAAATACTTAAATAGATTACTCTTAAGATACTCACGCCACGGAGGCTGAGCGGAGCCGAAGCCTGTTTTGTGTTGAATTATATTGGCTTCGACTTCGCTCAGCCTCCGTGGCGTAATTGGCAATTTTTAAATTTTCAAATTAAAACCGAGAATGTAATGCCAATCTATTCCCCTCCGAATCTATAAATAGTGCAAAGTAACCAGCGGTTTCACTCAAAAATGTTTTGCCCATAACTACTCTACCTCCAGCTTCGTTTACACGTGCTAAAATTATATTTAAGTCATCACCTGCATTCAAATAAAGTAATGGTCCCACCTCACTTGGTATGCAACCATGTCCTGTAACTATCGCTCCCGTAACCCCACTATCTACAGGAAAAAAACCCATTGCAAATCCATTTAATTCTACTGATGTAATTTCTATTTGATAGATGTAATTAAAAAACGCAACCGACCTGTAGTGGTTGTAGGCAGG
>JBEBIC010000261.1:0-3813 GCA_040080595.1 Bacteroidia bacterium
CCCCGATACTATTTCCATATTTATAAGTAAGTACACTATGCAAGGTAATCACATTTGGACTAATCTGCAATTCCCTAACCGCCACAGTAACGGAGGACATCAGTTTCCTCAAATAGCGAATATGATTTTCACTAAACATAAAACATTAATAATGAGTGCGAGTGCTGATTTTTCAGTACTTGCTTATGTAAACAACTCTTTTGTGTGCTTTGATAGCTTAGGTAACGTGCAATGGCAAAAAACGTGTAAGCGAAACAATAACGATACTTTTTTTGGAAGTTGGATAGCTAACTCTGATAATAATAATGACTCCAACTATTATTTTGTAACAATCACAGCTACCAAGCCATTTGTACCATCGCAAGGCCCATTTAATTCAGTATTATTGTATGGTAAACTAAACCACAATGGTGATACCTTGTGGACTAAGCAATTTGCAGATACAGGTTCTGTCTCATTAGACGGTTATGTATGGACTGAGCCAAGACAAATAAAAAAGTATAAAAACAAATTGTATTTACTTGCTATAACTTATTATGAAGGCTGTTACCATCCTACCTTAGTTATAACTGATAGCGTAGGTAATGTACTTTCGTACAGGGAGTATGACTCTAATATATTTACCACTTGGAAAGATATTTTAAACATGGAGGTAAGTGATAATAGAATAATGCTAAGTGGCTACCAAGTATTAAAAATATATAACCCACCACGTATGTTTTCGTGGGTAATAAGTACAGATAGCCTAGGCTGTATGCTTGCGGGGTGTGAGGCGGCAGATGTACGCTGGCAAACTGTGGTAAGTATTAATACGGTAAACAACCAATTGGTAGATGTACAATTGTACCCCAACCCAACTAACAGCTATATAAACGTAACCGCAAGTAATAGTAACATAACTTTGTGTAATAGTATAGGAGTACAACTACTATACACCAACACTACTGCACCAAGCACTACTTTGGACTTAACACCTTACGCAAGTGGTATATACTATGTGCGTGTAACCAATAACAACGAAACACAAACTTTTAAAGTAATTAAAGAGTAGTGTATATGCTTGTAAATAAGCCCCTAAAACTGAAAATATATAAACCCCGCTTGCTCTTGCTGTAGTACCGATACATACGCCATTACTAAGGCTAGTGCAAGTACATACACCAATGTAGGAACGCTTAACCGTAATTTTAGGGTTAAGCGTTTTTCTATTATAAGCACTACTACACCTAGTATAAATGCGCTCAGTGCCCAAGGGTAGTGCATAAGCCCTTGTATGTTTTGTGTAACAGATGCAGTGCTACTACACATTGCTTTATATACTTGCATTGCTTGCGTGTAGCTATTGGCTCTAAACAATACCCACAATAGCGTTACGGTTATAAATGTATAACATTGCCCTAACCAACGTGGTGCGCTTAGAGATGGCTTTATAATGCGTTCTAGTGCTAATAATAAACCATGCGCTACGCCCCACCACATAAACTGCCACGATGCTCCATGCCATAAACCACCTACTGCCATAGTCAATAATAAATTAAGATACGTGCGCCAAGCGCCGTGTTTATTGCCTCCTAGCGGTATATATACATAGTTGCGCAACCATGTAGATAAACTTATGTGCCAACGTTGCCAAAATTCGGTAATACTACTTGCACTGTAGGGTGCGTTAAAATTGAGCGGTACGCGTATGCCCAACCAACTGGCTATGCCTCGTGCTATGTGGGTGTAGCCGCTAAAGTCAAAATATATTTGCAATGTGTATGCAAGTACTGCTAACACTACTTGTGCAGGTGTATAGTAAGTTGGTTGTAGATAAATTGTATCAACCAAATATACGCCTAAGGTGTCTGCCAATAGGCACTTGTATAAGTAGCCTTGTGTTATAAGTAACAGTCCGTATTTAAACCGTAATGTGCTTAATACAAAGCGTTGTGCTAACTGTGGCATAAATTGTTTTGCCCTAATTATAGGGCCTGCAATAAGTTTGGGAAAGAAACTAATAAACAAAAAATAATTAAACACATTGCGTTGCGCACGTGTGTTGCGTTTATACACATCTACTATATAGCTAATGTTTTCAAACGTAAAAAACGATATAGCTATGGGTATAATAAGTGTTGATGCGCCGTGTGTGCCGTTATATAAGGAGTGTAGCAAGCCTCCATATTTGAATATGCCCAACACATATACATTTACACCAACGGCTAGCCATAATAATGTAAGCCGTTGCCACTGCACACGAGTAGTACCTATGAGCAATCCTAAACCATAATTAACTCCTGCCGACAAGCCCAATAACACTACATAATACCCCGATGCTTTGTAATAAAAATAAAACGACACTAGCGTTAAAAACACTACTCGTGCTTTAGGAAAATTACTCAACAACGCATTTATACCCAACACCAATAACAAAAATACCACAAAATAAATGGAGGTAAATTGCAATGGATTACTGGCGTTGTAGCTAAACTGTTGTGCTACTTGCGAAAGAGATATAGGCATAGGTTAGGCGTACAAACTTAATTACTAATTACATGCACATATAACCTGCGCCCATAACATCCACGCATTGTTCCAGCGCATGTAATTATTTTTATTGGTAAACCAACGGTGCTTACGGTAATAAAAATAACCCTCGTTATTATACATGTATAATAATGTGTAACTTAATATTTGCTTGGCTTTGGGCGCATAACTTGGGTGCAAGTGTGCTAGCAAACTATGCGTAATTATGCCTTGCGCTTGGTTGTGTATATCTACTGGGTAGTGTTGTGGCATACGATAGTGCGCAGCTCCATCGGCACTAAATTGTTGGGTGGTGTAGTACTCCATTCCCTTACTAATAGCGGTTTGTAGGTTATTAGTAGTTAGTGCTAAATGTTGTTGTATGTTATACAATGATTCTAACACAAAGCCTTGATGAAAATCTATTTGCGTACGCTCCTTACCCGTAGCAATGTTTATGCTATACATCCAACTACCATTCTCTTGTTGATAATGTAGTACAAACTGCACACAATCTTTAGCTAACTGCGCATATTGCATATTGGTTTGCCCTAGGTAAGCAAGTATTTCGGCACCTAATAGGCTTGCGTTATATACACATACTTTTTCAAGATGGGTGTAGCTTATGCACTTGCCTTGTGTAGTAACAGTAATAGGCAACGAGCATATATAGTTAGCTATACTATGCAAACTTTGCAATACAGCGGCATCAAAGGTAAGTTGGTGTAAATCTATAAAAGCCTTGCCAACCGTACCTGTAACCACCACCGACGGATAATTAGCAGGTACTACTTTTTGCGGATTAGCCCATGCAAAATTATATCCCCAACACAATCCCTTAAAGTCAGTGTTACTATTAGCTACCAACCAATGATACAGCTCGTAGGCTTTGGTTAAATATATTTGGTTGTGCGTATGTGCGTATAATTTGCAATAGCTACTTAGTATAAGTGCTATAGCTTTGGCGTTGCGTCCTTTTGCAATTCCTATTACTGATTGATACTTAAAAGGCAAACGCTTATGTGCTTGTGTAGCAATAGCAGCAGGCCATTTACCTAGTTTTAGCAGTGGTAATTTAGAATTTAAAATATCGTAAGGGTCGTAACCGCTATAGTTATTTTGCTCTATATAGTTAAGCGTTTGGAGTAATTCGCTGGGTAATTTTACAGTAGTTGCAGGCATAATAAGTAATTATTTATTGCTCATAAATGTTTGGTATTAAACGTAATTCGTAATTTTTAATTCGTAATTACTCACCTATTGTTTAGTTCTACGAATTAAAAATGCTGCTAATACTTCGTTAAA
>JBEBIC010000262.1:0-3781 GCA_040080595.1 Bacteroidia bacterium
AGTATAAATTCTTTCAACCCAATTTAAAAGAACAAAAAAAAAATAGCCTCTTGCTTATCTTCGTTAGATGAATTAATAAGCGCACAAGCCAATACAATAGAACAGTTAAAATTGCACAAAAAAGGGTTAATGCAAGGCTTGTTTCCTAGGGTAAATTAAACAATACAAGGGAAGGGATAAAAATTAAATAAATATACAAATGAGTGGTAAAAAATATAAAACATTAAGCGATGTTGCTGTTAAGTTAAGAGGTGATTTAAACGAACATCACTTTATATTATTATATGCTTACAATGGCACTGGAAAAACTCGCCTATCAATGGAGTTTAAAGACATAGGTAAAAGACGAAGCCCAGTACCAGATACGCTTTATTATAATGCTTATACCGAAGACCTTTTCCACTGGAACAACGACCTTGAAAATGATACCGAAAGACATTTAATAATAAATAAAGACTCCAAATTTTTTGCAGGTTTTAAAGAATTAGCATTAGAGACAAAGATTTTTAATTTTTTGGAACGATATGCCAATTTCGATTTTAAAATAGATTATGATAATTGGACTATTACCTTCAACAAAGGAGAGCAAAACAATATAAAGGTTTCTCGAGGCGAAGAAAATATTTTTATTTGGTGTATATTTTTAGCAATAACCGAATTGGCAATAGACGATGACGGTACAGGTACATATAATTGGGTTAAATTTATTTACATTGACGACCCAATTTCATCACTTGACGATAATAATGTAATAGGTGTTGCAAGTGATTTAGCAAAGCTTTTAAAAAAAGGGAAGAACAAAATAAAAGTTGTTATTTCTTCGCACCATTCATTATTTTATAATGTAATGTATAACGAACTGAAACAAATAAAGCCTAATGCAAGTCATTTTTTACATAAAAATGTAGGCGATGGTTACACATTAAAATCAACCTCCGACACTCCATTTTTTCATCACGTTGCGTTATTAACTGAGTTAAAAAATGTAGCGGACACGGATATGGTTAATACCTATCATTTTAATATGTTACGTAGTATTTTAGAAAAAACATCAACATTTTTTGGTTATGATAATTTTTCTATCTGTATTAAAGGAGTGGAAGACGAAGTGCTTTTTTCGCGCGCATTAAACTTGTTAAGTCACGGAAATTACTCAATATATCAACCTATAGAAATGAATAAGGATAACAAAGAGTTATTTAGTAGAATACTAAGCGCTTTCTTAGAAAAATACGAATTTAAATTACCCGAAATATTTGCACATAACAACAACGCTTAATTATGACACAAAAAGAACAACAGCAACTAGGTAAAACCCTTTGGGACATTGCCAATGGTTTAAGAGGTGCTATGAATGCCGACGATTTTAGAGATTATATGCTTTCGTTTCTATTTCTTAGATACCTATCTTACAACTATGAAGAGTCTGCCAAAAAAGAATTGGGAGCCGACTTTCCTATTTTAGACCCTAACGACCCACACACGCCCCTATCTGTGTGGTATGCCAGCAACAAAGACGATGCTCCCGAGTTTGAAAAACAAATGCGCCGCAAAGTGCATTATGTAATACAGCCTCAACACCTATGGAGCAATATTACCGAAATGGCTCGTACACAAAACGGGGAATTACTCATAACGCTTGAAGCGGGTTTTAGATACATCGAAAACGATTCGTTTGCAAGTGCGTTTCAAGGTTTATTTTCGGAAATTAACTTAAATTCCGAAAAACTGGGCAAAACATCTACCGAAAGAAACAAACAACTCTGCATTATTATTCAAAAAATAGCGGAGGGCATTGCCGATTTTTCTGCCGATTCGGACACCCTTGGCGACGCTTACGAATACTTAATTGGTCAGTTTGCCGCAGGCTCAGGCAAAAAAGCAGGAGAATTTTATACTCCACAACAAATATCTACCATACTTTCGGAAATTGTAACCCTCGATAGTCAAGAACCTGCTACAGGAAAGAAAAAGAAATTAAACAAGGTGCTCGATTTTACCTGCGGTTCAGGTTCATTATTACTTAATGTACGCACCCGCATAAAAGAAAATGGAGGTAGTGTTGGTAAAATATTTGGACAAGAAAAAAACATAACTACCTACAATCTTGCCCGAATGAATATGCTTTTGCACGGTATGAAAGACACCGAGTTTGAGATATTTCACGGCGATACTTTAGAAAACGAATGGAGCTTGCTCAACGAAATGAACCCTAGCAAAAAAATAGAGTTTGACGCCATAGTAGCTAACCCTCCATTTAGTTTACGATGGGAGCCTAATGATACTTTAGCCGAAAACTTTCGCTTTAAAAGTTATGGCTTAGCTCCCAAATCAGCAGCAGATTTTGCGTTTTTACTGCACGGATTCCACTTCTTGGGCAAAGAAGGCACCATGGCAATAATACTACCACACGGAGTGTTGTTTAGAGGTGGTGCCGAAGAAAGAATACGTACCAAGCTTTTAAAAGACAACCACATTGATACCGTTATAGGATTACCCGCTAACCTATTTTACTCAACAGGTATTCCTGTATGTATTTTGGTGCTAAAAAAATGCAAAAAACACGACGATGTTTTATTTATTAATGCTACTTCTAGCGAAAATTTTGATAAAGGGAAAAGACAAAATAGCCTTAACGAAAGCCATATAGAACGAATTGTAAACGCATATAAATACCGAACAGAAACCGATCGTTATTCTCGTAGAGTTGCTTTGCAAGAAATTGAAAAGGAAGGTTATAACCTTAATATTTCAAGGTACGTAAATACATCGTTAGACGAAGCTCAAATAGATTTAAAAGAAGTAAACAACACTTTAGTAGCTATTGAAAAGAAAATTTCAGAGGCTTCTAAAAAACACAATCTTTTTTTGAAAGAGTTGGGCTTGCCTCCTATTTAAAAAATAACATTTATATCTGAAAACCAATAACTTGCTAAACGATACTAATAATTTATTGGCTTTAGCCACATCTTTTGTAGCACTGCTCTATATATTTAATTCAATACATATAGCCTTGCTAATAACACCACGGTGGCAGTATTTCAGCTTGGTTACGGTATTTATTAATTGCGTTGCTCTCCTAAAACAAAAGTGCAAGTTGGTATATCTCATACATACACCCCATAACCAATATGCCCCGCAACACTACGTGTTGCGGGGCATATTGGTATAAGTATTAACCGTTTTATTAGTGGGCTACATCTGCCTCGTGTGGTAACAAGGGGCTTGTTTGTGGCATAAAATCATTTTCCAAATCGGGGCGACTATAGTCGTAAGCCCAACGGTGAACTACTGGTAAAGCACCGTGCCAGTTACCGTGTATGTGTTCTACTGGTGTTGTCCACTCCAAAGTGTTAGACTTCCATGGGTTTGAATTTGCCACAGGACCTTTGTACATCGAGTAAAAATAATTAAACAAGAATATAAGCTGTGCCAACGCACCAAATATTGCAAACATGGTTATTAGCACGTTTATGTCTATCAAATTGTTAAACATTTCAAAAGCTTCGTTACTGTAGTAACGACGTGGAACACCTGCTAATCCTAAAAAGTGCATTGGGAAGAATATTCCGTAAACAGCTATCATAGTAAACCAAAAGTGTACATAACCCAAGGTTTTGTTCATCATACGACCAAACATTTTAGGAAACCAGTGGTAGATACCAGCAAACATTCCAAATATTGCTGATGCACCCATTACAATGTGGAAGTGAGCTACCACAAAATACGTATCGTGTACGTTAATATCCAATGCCGAATCTGCCAATATAATACCTGTTAA
>JBEBIC010000263.1:0-3766 GCA_040080595.1 Bacteroidia bacterium
AAGCAATATTGGCAATAGCGAGGGTTCATTGCTATAACTTATATAATTTTACTTGTACCTTGGCTTAGTTGCAAACTACATTTAGCAAACCGTATAACTTTCCGAATTCTGATTACGTAGGCTACGCCATAGGTGGGTAACTTAGCGGGCTACCGTATAGCGTACTGCTTGTTATTAGTACAAAAGATGTTTGTTAAAATACTATATTTGATTAGAATTTGAAACGATGTACATAATAAATGAATCAAGTAACTTTTATAAATGCACAAGCCACGAGGTTTGCGGTAGCGCAAAGTTGGAAATACACGCTGGAGGTAGTTGGGGGAGTAACAAGACACTGAAGAGCTTAACTACTTGCGAGACAAAGAGAGACGTATAAATTTCAAATTATGTTAAGAAATGGAGTTTTGGCCAGTATATTATAAAAAAAGATTGTCATGAATAAATTATTAATTACCTCAATATTATTTACATTGTACTCTTGTTCAAATAAAAACAATATTGAAGTGAAAAATTCGGCTGTAAATTATAATACACACATTAATTTCATTAGTGATTGGGGGCATTTGTATTTAAATTTAGACACATCATTTAACGATTCTTATTCATATAGACCTCACGTATGCACGACGGGGTCATTTGAACATGTTGTTAAGAGTAGATACGCAATAAATTTATTTCGCAATTCATTTTACAGTAAAATGAGCGATACAATACATTATTTGTTAGTGAATTATCAAGGTGAATTACGTTATAATACAACCGAGATGATAAATGTAATTGAAAATAATGATGGTGATTTAATTGTTGACACCTCTAATAACATAGCCGCTGTTTTAAAATTAAAAGCAAAATGGGATCTACAAAAAAACATTAAAACAAAATTAGTTTACATAAATAAATACCCATTCTTAGTCATAAAAAAAGATACTATGTGGTATAAGAATAAAGATAACAAAATTAATACGTACATAAAATGTAGTGCAATAGGTAAATTAAATATTGACTTATTTACAAACCAAATTAACGACTCTATTGTTGATGAGTATTTTGAAAACATTTTAAGAAATGCAGAATTAGAATTTAATCCTAAAATCATTCCTTTTGACAGTCTTACTAGAGAGTTTAAAAAAGCAAAAAACTTTATTCAATAATAATTTTTTTTGGATACACACTACCGCAAACCTCTTGTTATAGTGTTAGTTCCTTGTTCCAATCATTGTTAATTTCCACACTTTCTTACACATCATCAAGGCTTTAAAAACATTGATAGTATAAATAAAATTTTACTCCCCAACCAATACCTTCAGGCGTTTCAAGGCTTTTACGTTGTCGGCTTCGTTTACGCTATTGTATATTTGTAACTTTTCTTTGGTGGTTAAGTGCCAACTTAGCGATATGTTTTCTTTTTCGCTGTTTTTCAAATTAAATTCTACCACATCAAACGGTGCGCCCAACCACGAGGGTATATATTTTAGTTGCTCATCGTAGCTATAATCTTGTATATGAAACATATTGCCATAATAGTTTCCAAACGGGCTTATGAATGATTCGGCAACGCCTGCAGGAGCGGCGGTACTTATTTCAAATTGTTTTACACGGTCGCGCACTTGTACAAGCACCACACCGCTTGTGTTTTGTGCTATCCAAGTTTTAAACGTATGCAAAAACTGAATGCTACTTAACACCCCAAAATTATCACGCACACCAGCGTCCATTACTTCTATGTAAGGGGTAGTAGGCAATGCAACAGTTGGGCTAATGAGTGGGAACGATGCGCTTAATCGCAACGCACTTATTAAGGGCAATTGCATGGGGTTATTGTGTTTAAATAATTTAGTGTATTCAACGGCTTCGTTTAAAAAATTAAACTGTTTGTAATTGTTACACTTGCGCTTAGTAAGGTATGCCAAGGGTTGTGGCGATATTAACAATCGGCGTCCATCGTTCATTATAGTGGGCGATAACACAAGCATCGGCATAGCCGCTTTACTTTCCAATGGTGCGTAGTAGCTTAGTGGTTTGTTAAGGCAATTGCTGGTGTTTTTATTTAACACATCTTGCAGCGCAAAACCACGGTCTTTGGTATAGGTTTCGCCATTATGTGTAACGTGTTTTAATCTAAAAAACAAATCGTTAGTAGCTACCGATAGCATTACACTATTGAGTATATCGCCTGTAACGTTGTTAAACAATTCTTTACTACTTTTTATGCTTACATCGCTAGTTGGGTGTTGTATTTTTTCGTAGGTAAATTGTCGCCAAAAAGCTAAGCCAATAGCCCCTCCCGAAGCACCAGTAAGCAACACCGAATTAGTAAATAATTTGTGATTGAGTGTACTATCAGTATAAGAGAGTAAACGTGTGGACCAGCCTGTACTGCGCAATCCGCCACCTGTGGTATTTATTATTATTAGTTTTGGTTTTTCTTGCGATGCTGATGTAGCAACTTTGCTATGCCAATTATTTAAGTAAGCCAAACCTGTATTGTAATCGTTGGTGTTGGCGCTATCATCGTTTTCAAAGGCATTGAGGGTAGTGTTGTTGTAAGGAACATTTGCTTGCGAATAACTAACCCCCTCCAATTTATTAATAATACGAAATGTAGGTGTGGTAGATAAATAATTAAGCGAAAACACTGTAATAACTCCAACAATAGTTGTCCAGCCTCGTAGGAACGGATATACGGCATTACTTATCATTAAACCCATAGTTATAGCCAAAAACGCACTTGCGCCCGCAGGAATGCTAAATAGAGGGTAATCGCGCAACAGCCCTAAACCTATCAAACTAATAAACACCACCGTTTGAAATAAGGTAGAATTGCTATGGTTTTGGCTATACACGGCTCTAAGCATTTGTTTGTCGTAATGCGCATAAGCGCGTGCACGCCTAATGCGGGTAAACGAACTAAAATAAGTTTCTACATACCAGTCTCTATCTTCTTTTTTATCGTAATTAGTTTTCCACGGTGTTTTGGTTTTGTTGTTTGATGATGAGGTTTCTTTATCATCGCCACCAATGCCAAATAGCTGTACTATGTCTTTGTTTGTTTTGATAAAATAACTTAATCCTATAAGTTGAAACAACATAAAACCACTCAAAAAACCCGCTACACAGCCAGCTACTTCGGTTATAGATTTAAACTCGTACGTGCGCTGAAAATGAATTACATAACCCATATATGTTACCAAAAACACTATAGGCAATATAGAATTATTAATGTAGTATTTAATAAATGGATTACTTAACGTAGCCAAAAACGGAAACCTATACGAGTTGCGAATGTAACTTGCCAGGTTGTATGCTAATATAAATCCACCACACGAAAACCCAATAATACCAAACGATACGTAGTTTACCTTGCCCAAATATTCGGGTGTTAAAAACAAATAAGGCGTACCATATTTAGGTGCTATGCTTTGTGTAATTAAACCAAACAATAGCAACCAAAAAAACACCAACGATTGGTTTTTTTTGAGGTGAACCAACAGCAATTGAATAGGAAAAAAATAAGCGATACTTGTGTACTGTTTGTTTTGTGTAAGGCGTTTAAGTAAGGGGTTGGGCATATTTAAAATACTGTTAAGCGGTGTGTATCAAATGTAGCATTATTTAATTAATACAAATTACATTTTTGTTTTATGCCTATTTATTAATTACAACAATACTATTGCACTATTATTTTATAGTTGTTTTAACCACTTTTTATTCACAACACGGTGGCTGAGTTTATCGAAGCCCTAGTACGATATGGGCTTCGATA
>JBEBIC010000264.1:0-3761 GCA_040080595.1 Bacteroidia bacterium
CCAACATACAAGGGCATTATGCAGTAAGTGCTATGCCTGTATTTATAAATGGAAAGCCTGCAAAAAAAGAATACCGCCACTTTAATGTAAAAACGGTTGAAGGTCCTGATGACTTTGCTACGATGCGAGAAATTATTTACCGCCGTTATAAGCGTGTGTTAGATGATAAGTTGGATATGCCCAACCTCATAGTAATAGATGGTGGCAAAGGACAGCTTGGTGCTGCTATAGAAAGCCTGCGAGAGCTAGGATTAATGGGAAAAGTAGCCATAATAGGCATAGCCAAACGTTTGGAAGAAATATATTTTCCTGGCGACCCTATACCTATGTACCTCGATAAAAAAAGCGAAACCCTACGTGTAATACAACATATACGCGATGAGGCGCATAGGTTTGGTATAACGCATCACCGCAATATGCGTAGCAAAGAAACATTTAAGAGCGAGCTACACGGCATTAAAGGCATAGGCGAAACCACTGTAGTAGAACTTATAAAAGTATTTAAAAGTGTGCGAGGCGTTAAAGAAGCCACTCCTGCCGAATTACAAGAGGTAGTAGGATTAGCACGTACAAAATTAATAACCAATTATTTTGCAACTATTGATAGTGTGGCGAGTGATAATGTAAGCAAGGCGGAGTAAACACCTATTAAATTGTTTAATTAATTTTGTAAAATAGTAAACAGAACGATATTCAAGTTAATTTTAAATTACCTTTGTTAAAAATAACAGACATTGGTAAATTACATTGTACACGAAAATAAAAACGCAACCGAATGGGTAACTTTTGTACACGGTGCTGGCGGAAGTTCATCTATATGGTTTAAACAAATTAGAGATTTTCAAAAACATTTTAACGTATTATTAATTGATTTGCGTGGGCATGGAGATGCTGCCAACAAAACAAAAAATAGCTTTAAGAGCGCATATACGTTTGAATTTATTGCTAACGATTTGTTAGAAATTATTAATTTTTTGAAGATTAAAAAAACACATTTTATTGGTATTTCATTAGGTACTATTTTAATACGTCAATTAGCCGAAACTAATCCTAGTCGTGTACAAAGTATGATTTTGGGAGGTGCTATTTTAAAGCTTAATTTTCGTTCGCAAATATTAATGCGTGCAGGAAATATGTTTAAATATTTTTTGCCCTATTTGCTATTATACAAGTTGTTTGCATTTGTAATTATGCCTTATAAAAACCATAAGCAATCCAGATTATTATTTATAAATGAAGCTAAAAAATTATACCAAAAAGAATTTATTAGATGGTTTAATTTAACACCCCAAATAAACCCTATACTCCGTTGGTTTAGGCAAGTGGAGCTTAATATACCTACATTATACATAATGGGGCAAGAGGACTATATGTTTCTACCATGTGTAAGGCAAGTAGTTCAAAAGCATTTTAGGTCGGCAAAATTAATTGTAATAAAAAACTGCGGTCATGTGGTTAATGTAGAACAAGCCTTAACGTTTAATACATCGGTTATTGAGTTTATAAAAAACACACCTAATTTTAATACAATTTAAATTTATCCTTTAAAACATAAATGTGTAACCTACTTTAATAGCGAATGGTGTACCTGGTGTATAGTGGAGTTCGCTTACGTTTTGTGTTTCGGTTTTAAGGCGTGTTTCGGTGTCAAATTGTGCTTCGTTCCAGTTGGTGTTTAGTACGTTTTCAATACCAAATTCAAACTTGTGTTTTTTGAGTAAATAACTCATGCCAAAATCTATTACATTGTATCCATAAGCTGTTACCGTATTGCTTTCGTTAGCAGGTCTATCCCCCATATAACGGTAACGAACACTTGCACTAAAACGTTTGCTCTTATACGTTACACCACCTGTAGATGTTAGCGTAGGAGCAAGCGGTACGTACTTATTTTCTTCAATATATTTACCCCAAAAATCTTTGGTAAGTAAACTTTGCGATGTATTAAAATCGCAATCGGCATACCAACGTTTAAACACTTGCGCACGTACGGAAGCATCTATACCACTGCGTTTGCTGGTGCCATTGTTTTCGGTAGTACCTTCATCACCTATATATACTAGCTCTGCGGTGTTAAATAACTGCCAGTAAGTAACATTTATTATTACTCTATTATTAATAGTGTATTGACCACCAACCTCAGCGCCTACAGCCTTTGGCAATACATGATTAGTATTATCCAACACCGAACTTCGTGCATCGTTACTATGAAAACCTTGCCCTGCATTAATAAATAGTTGTGCGTTTTTAAACGGTGTTATTACAATATTAACCTTAGGCGAAACCAAGCCTTGATAGTTGCTACCGCTATTGCCACGGTTGGCAAGCGTTAGTGGCATTAACTCTTTTACGTTAAATGTAAAGTAATCGTAACGCAGTGCAAACTCAGTACGCAACCACGACGTAAGCGTAAACTCTTGCTTTACGTACACCGCGCTAGCTTGCTGATTAGCTTGCGAGTGTCGCACATAATCCAAGCGCACACGTGCTGAATCGTGTAGTAATTCAGTCTCAATATTATCTGCTCTAATGCTTGTGCCAAACGTTGTTTTGGTGCGTATGTTCCCTAAGTCGTAAAATAATTTGTACTTAGCATTTACGCCTAATATATTTCTACTATCCGTTTGTTCTATTTCGTCGCCACGTAAGCTATCATTGGCAAAAAATGTAAAGTTGGAAAATAATTTAAACGCATATTTACTATAAAAAACATTGGCTTCAAGCTGACGGTTATTTATACGTTGGTTTAACTGTAAGTTAATGTTTTGACGTTGTGTATTACCGCCCTCAGTATTATCAATAGAGCCATAGCGACTAATAACACCTGCAGCTACTGCACGTTCGGGTATTTGCCCCGATGCGTCCCAGCTAGACTGAAACCCGCTAGCAGATAATGTTACGGCGGTAGAGTTGTTTACTTGCAGTTTAAATTTTCCAAATAAATTAAACCGTTTAAAATATTGGTTTTTATCAAAATAGCTAGCGTTGTTTACTATTTCGCTCATTATATACGCTGCTGTTTTTTCGCTTTTGTCGGGCATATTTAACCCCATTACATAGCGTGTACCCGATAGGTTACGTTGTGTAGGGGTTGATGTAAATTCGGTTTTAGCAAAGCTAGAAGCTAATGTATCAGTAGTATTAAATTGTATGGCTGCACCTGTTGCAAAATCGCCGTACAGGGCATTGTACGGGCCTTTGCTTACGTCCATAGTAGCAATGGCTTCGGGTATTACAAAGTGCAAATCGGCATAGCCTTGTCCGTGCCCATGGCTAGGCATATTTACAGGTATTCCGTCCACGTAAGTAGCTACATCAGTGCCATGGTCGCAATCAAAGCCACGTACAAATAGCTGCTCGGCTTTGCCACCACCTGCGTGTTGCGCTATAAACACACCAGGCACAAGGCGCAGTAAATCTTGCGCACTATTACGTGGGCGCAAATTAAAATCGGCACTGGATATTAATTGTGATGATGCCGTAGTCATTTGCTGTGCTGCATTTATCTCTGCACCTTTAAGTGTTATTAAATAAGGAAAGAGTGTTGCGTTTATTTTTAACGTGCTATTTTCTTTTACCTCAATAGCTTGGGTAAACGTATGAAAATCGGGCTTACTTATTTCAATAGTATAGTTACGTGCTATTATGTTTTTAAATATAAAATTACCCAACGAGTCGGTTTCGGTTTTATACCCCGTGTTTTTTAATACTACAGTGGCATTGCTAATACGGTTGTTGCCATATACTGTTATTACTTGCCC
>JBEBIC010000265.1:0-3750 GCA_040080595.1 Bacteroidia bacterium
TTTTTATCTGCCAATTCTTTTAATACACCGTCTTTGCCTATTTTATCTAGCTTATCTATAGCCACAGTTATGTCTATAATATTGGCTTCGGCATTGGCTATTTGTGCTATACCTGTAAGTATTTTGCGGTTGTTGAGTTGTACGGTAGCACATAAATCCAAATCGAAAAATACGTTGTCGAACAACGTAATAAGTTCCACTTCGTTTACTAAACTATTACTGCCAATAATATCAGCATCACACTGATAAAACTCACGGTAACGTCCTTTTTGTGGTCTATCGGCACGCCACACAGGCTGTATTTGGTAGCGTTTGAATGGAAAAGCTATATTGTGTTGGTTCATTACCACGTAGCGAGCAGTAGGCACGGTAAGGTCGTAACGTAGGGCTTTTTCGCTAATGTGCGTAAGTGCTTTTTTGCTATTTTTTTCGTTTAATAAATCCTGCGGAGTATCTTTTAAATAATCGCCACTGTTTAATACTTTAAATATAAGTTGGTCGCCTTCATCGCCGTACTTACCTGTAAGTGTAGCAAGGGTTTCCATGGCAGGCGTTTCTATTTGCATAAAACCCATTCTATGAAAATGCTTACGAATAGTGTTAAATAAATAATTACGATTTAACATTTCTTGTGTTCCAAAATCGCGTGTTCCTTTGGGTAGTGTTGGTTTACTCATGTATTGTGTTGGTTGTAATAAGTATGGAAATATTTATATTTGAAAATATCAGCTTTATATGACGGACTTCCTGTAAACTTGTCAATTATATTATCACTAAATATTCCTTTCAAAATAACCTCAAAAATAAAATCATCAATATCACCCTCTGTAATTAAAGACAATACTTTTTTGTGAGAGATATAGCTCCAGAAATACCTAATAAATATTAAATGATCACTTGATATTCCTAAAATATAAATATCATCATTATACTTTTCATTATCAATTCTACCTGCATTATCATATACAACAGTTGTATTTATATTGGAATCATAGATGAATGGTGATACGAATTTATTTTCCCTATGGTTGTTACAATGCTTTTTACTAGCGCAAGATGCTACTAGATTATAATTTGCAATATCATGAGGATACTTTAAGGGAGGGATTGTCTTCTCATTAATGTTAAAATCGGATTTACAGATTACATTTTTTTTTAATATTTCGGAAGAATTTAAATATTTCCCAAACTCCTCTTGATTAACTTTTTGAGGAATAATGTGTTCCAACGTAATATTGTTTTTTAACGATATATCAGCCATGCAATAACAACAATAGTTATCTTGTTGTTGTGAAAATAATTTTTCTAGTTTTAATTTATACTTAGGTTTACTTAATCCATCGTAGTAGTTAGCGCCTATATATTTATTGTCTAAAATATTCCAAGCGTCCTCTAATAATAAATTTACAACGTCATTTATTTCTTTTTCATTTTGGGATTTATCTATAAACTTCATTACTAATTATAAGCTTTTAATTTATCGTCTATTTCTTTTTGTAATAAAAAAGGAATATCACCTCCTATATAATTTTCCAATCTAGAAAGAATAACTAACGCATCTTCATCTTTCTTTTTTCCTTTTAATATAAGATACATATTAATTAATTTATCAATTGTTGAGGGTCTATATTGGGCATCCATTACATTAATTAAATTCGTTGTATAATCAATTCCATAAACATTTTCCACCTCTTCATTAGTATAATTTATACCGTCATTTTCTAGCTTAATTATTTTATTTTCTATACCATCTGCATTTAAATTACTAATTACTAAAGGTGAATGTGTACTTACTATAAACTGCATGTTTGGAAACGTTTTATTTAATCTGACTAAAACCTCTTGTTGTAAAACTGGGTGCAAGTGTAATTCTACCTCATCAATCATTACAACCCCTTCCGATTCAATAGCTTCATTTAAAATATAGCTCCTATACGCAATATCTAAAACAATAGATAATAATCGTTTGTAACCTTGGGGTAAGGAGTCAAAAAACATAGAGGTGCCATTTGCAAAAAGATACTCAATAAAAAAAGAAGTCTTGTCAGGCTTATTCACGAAAGTACTTTTTATACCAAACTCATCATTTATAAAATTTAAATCGTCACGAATAGGTGCTGTGAATAGTTCTATTTTTTTATTTATGAAATTAATTTCTTCTGTAAATTTTGCAACATTCGGATTGTTTTTTATTATATACAACCTATCTTCTAGCTTCTGTAAACGCTCTCTCCAATCGTCTTTATTATCTTTATCAAAGGTGTCTATACTACCTAATTTGGCATTAAATAAATCTATATTTTCTTCCGTTCTTTTAATTTCATTATCTCTATCCGTAATATAATTGGCGCACTTAATGTATCTAATTTGCCATAGTTCGTTGCAATTAGTGTCAGCATCCCAGCCATAATAACCAAAATCTCTAGGTAAAACATCAGCACTTATTATTTTCTTAGCATTTACCCCTGCATTAGTAAGTATGTGTGGGTATGAATCTGAAAAATAAGCTAATACAGGAAGATTAGCTTCATTTCCATTAGTGTTATAATGTTCTAAAACTTTATTTAGTGCTATATTATATAACGTTGAGTGTAATTTACCAGGGTGGTTTTTTTTCAAAAACGACCAATCTAATTCACTATTATTAAAACAAGCCTTATAATTAATTTGTGTAGGAAATTTGTGTACTCGCTCTAAACTATCAAATCTAGTATCCCACAAATCAAAAGCCTTAACCATACATCCATTACTCGCTCCTAATGTTTTTTTAAAAAGAGGGCTTGTTTTAGTAAACATAAAACTACCACCTTTCTTGATCGCATTTAGCAAGCTGGTTTTACCAGTTCCGTTTTTTCCAATTAAAACGGTAATGTGTGTGCCAAATGAAATATTATATTCATCAAAACATCTAAAGTTTTTTAAGGTAATTGTATCTATTTTCATTATTTTATTGCTCTAATTCTATACATTAAACACTACTTAGTTAGCGTTACTATTCCTGTTTGTACTTCGTTACTTTTGTTGCCTGCACGGTCTATCAATTGTACTTTGTAGCTTACCACCTCTGTACTAGCAGCGGTGTTGTTTATGTATATTTTATCTATTACTACGTTAATAGTTCCTGTTATAGATACCGTTTGTTTGTTGGGTACAATTTCTTTTACTCGGTACTCAAGCACGGTGTTGGTACGGGTATCGGTTAAGAATATATTTTTTTTGTTTGGGTCGTTTTCGCCAATATCGCCATCGCTATCGGTGTAGCTTATGGTTATTTGTAAGGAGTCGGTATATTCTTTTATTTGATATTTGTTTACGCCTTTAAACTCTATTACGGGTGTAGTACTTACTTCTGTTTTCTTTTTGCAGGCAGTAAATACAAGGGTTACAAGGGCTAATGCCGTAATTAATTTATACATAATAATGGTGTTTAATAATTGTTCTAAAGTAGTGTTTTTTTACTTTTAAAGTAGCGTATATAGGGCAATAATTTTAAATGAAATTCTATTTTGATTATTGCATAATTTATCTACTTTTGCAGTGGGTAAGTCTCACACAATCAGCTCCTGTTGAATCCCCCAGGATTGGAAGATAGCAAGGGTAAATGGTCGTAGCGATGTGATGTGAGTAGCTTACCCTCTTTTGTGCCTTATATTTTGGTATTTCATATTTTAGTACAACAACCAATGGCTTGCAAGTAATTGCAAGCCATTGGTGTTATTATTAAAGTACACATGCAATTATCCATTAGAT
>JBEBIC010000266.1:0-3726 GCA_040080595.1 Bacteroidia bacterium
TAATTATATACATACAACTGTACAGTAAAAATGATAAAACAACGTACCTTACTAAATACCGTAACTATAAGCGGTATTGGACTACACACTGGCAAACAAGCCACCATAACTATACATCCAGCACCTGTAAATCATTGGTTTAAATTTAAACGAATTGATGCCGAAAATCAGCCCACGATACCTGTTGATGCTGATTTTGTAACTGATACAGCACGAGGCACAACTATAAGCCACGAGGGTGCATCAGTAAGTACTATAGAGCATTTAGTAGCGGCTTTATTAGGTATGAATTACGACAATGCACTTATAGAAATAGACGGCCCCGAAGTACCTATAATGGACGGAAGTTCAGCTGCGTTTGTAGCATTATTGGAAACCGCAGGCAATGTAGAGCAAGATGCCGAACGCCAATATTTTGAATTGAAAAACGATGTGGTGTATGAAGATACCGAAAAAGGCGTAGAATTTTTGGCTGTGCCTACACGTGGTGGCGAGTATCGCATTACGGTAATGGTAGATTATAACAGCGAGGTACTTGGCACACAACACGCAGGAATGCTATCTATTGAAGATTTTAAAACACAAATAGCGCCTTGCCGTACATTTGTATTTTTGCATGAGTTAGAAATGTTACTTACCCACGGCTTAGCCAAAGGCGGCGATTTAAACAACGCCATAGTATTGGTAGCTAAAGAAGTGGATCAAGTAAAATTAGATGAATTAGCCGTATTATTTAACAAACCCAAAGTACAAGTAAAAGGCAAAGGTGTATTAAATAACACCGAACTTAAATTTTACAACGAACCCGCACGCCATAAGTTGCTCGATATTGTGGGCGATTTAGCCTTAGTAGGTATGCACATAAAAGGGCATGTATTAGCAGCTCGCCCTGGGCATGCAGGTAACGTGGCATTTGCCAAAGTACTTAAAGCTGTTATTAAAGAAGAAAAACAAAAGTTTAATAAAAATTACGTAACGCCTTACGATACCAATAAACCTGCGATAATGCAGTTGGTTGATATCGAAAAAATGTTGCCACACCGTTATCCATTTTTGTTAGTAGATAGAATTATGGAACTTACCGAGAGTAGTGTAGTAGGTTTAAAAAACGTAACATTTAACGAGCCGTTTTTTGTAGGGCATTTCCCTGGTAATCCAGTAATGCCAGGTGTATTGCAAATAGAAGCAATGGCGCAAGTAGGTGGTATATTGGTGTTAAAAACAGTACCCGACCCCGAAAATTATTTAACTTATTTTATGAAAATAGATAACGTTAAATTTAAACACATGGTAGTGCCAGGCGATACTATTGTATTTAAACTAGAACTCATTACCCCTATACGCCGTGGTATATGCCACATGCGAGGGGTAGCGCAAGTAAACGATAAAATAGTAATGGAGGCTGAAATGATGGCTCAAATAGTAAAAGTTAAAAACTAAAAAAACATGATAAGTAAATTTGCCGATATACACCCCAATGCCACTATTGGCGCTAATGTTACCATATCATCGTTTGCATTTATTGATGACGATGTAGTAATAGGCGATGGCACTTGGATAGGCCCTAACGTAACTTTATTTGCAGGTGCACGTATTGGTAAAAATTGTAAAATATTCCCTGGGGCAGTAATATCAGCTATTCCGCAAGATTTAAAATTTGGTGGCGAACTCACTACCGCCGAAATAGGCGATAATACTACCATTCGCGAATGCGTAACTATGAATCGTGGTACTGCCGATCGTACAAAAACCGTAATAGGAAACAACTGTCTTATAATGGCGTATGCACACATAGCACACGATTGCTTGTTGGGTAATAATATAATACTTGCTAACTCAGTAAACCTTGCAGGGCACGTTACCATTGAAGACCACGCAATATTAGAGGGAGTAGTAGCCGTGCAACAATTTGTATGTATAGGGCAACACGCATTTATAACAGGCGGAAGTCTAGTACGCAAAAATGTACCGCCTTACACCAAAGCAGCACGCGAACCACTCAGCTACATAGGTGTAAACAGTGTGGGCTTGCGTCGCCGAGGGTTTAGTAACGAAGCCGTATTGCAAATAGAAGACATATACCGCACTATCTATGTGCGTGGGCACAATGTTACCAATGCCTTGAGTATAGTAGAGCAAGAAGCACCCGAAAGTGCCGAAAAACGTGCTATTGTAGATTTTATAAAAGAATCGGTAAATGGCATTATGCGTGGAGTTTAATTTAGATAATAACATAAAAACGAAATGAACAAAGCGTATATTTTAGTGTGTAGTGTCGTGCTTAGTATAATTATAGGTTGTACTAATAAGATGAAAGAAACCAAAGAAGAAATAGCGGCTACTTATACTAATGAGGAAGCCACTACTAACGATACTTTAGCCAATTCAATACACGATAATACCAGTATTAATATAACTACTAGTAGCCCTGCTAACGTTATACTTACAGGTATTGCTAACGAAAAATTAATACCTATTTATAGTAAACATAAAGTAACTACAGCAGGTGCAGTACGCAAATACAGTAGCTATGATGCAAGCGAATATGATAATACTACCAACGAGTACGAACATTTTATGCCAGGGTTAGATGTACTGTATGGTTACAAGCTATTAAATATTGCACATTACAATTTAAAAGAAAATAAGTTAAGCTATTTTTTTAAAAGATCGGCCTTAATTAAAACGCTGTATTACCCCGCTACCATTCAAGATTCTATAGGTAAGCAACCCATTAACCGAAACTATTATTTAGTATCGGCCTACGACCAAGACACCAATAAAGATTCGTTGATTAACAAAAAAGATTTACGCCATTTTTATTGTATTGAAGCCAACAACATCACCAAAACATTACTAGTACCCAAAGGGTATTCAGTTAAAAAATCGCAATACGACTTTAAAGACGACCTTATGTATTTATACGCCACCCACGATAGTAATAACAATGGTAGTGTAGAAGAAAACGAACCAACGCATATATTTTACATTAACC
Organism: Bacteroidia bacterium; assembly: GCA_040080595.1. GTDB lineage: Bacteria > Bacteroidota > Bacteroidia > UBA4408 > UBA4408 > JACMRI01. Next base: position 2,996 of record JBEBIC010000266.1, read on the forward strand.
TAAAGCAACCCACACTTGCCGTAAAAGTGTATTGATAAACATAAATGTAATGAGCGAAAAAATAGCAAAACCATTTTTGAAATGGGCGGGAGGAAAAACCCAACTTATTAACGATATTGAAAAGGCTTTGCCCCAAGGCTTAGCTACTACTAAATTTACCTACATAGAGCCATTTGTAGGTAGCGGAGCTATTTTGTTTTGGATGTTGAATAATTTCCCAACGCATGAGAAAGTAAATATCAAAGAACATTTTAATCATTAAACTATAGATTTTGGTGTTTTAAAATGAATTTGCATTTGAATACAGTATTGGCGGAGGGATATTTAAGTAACTCTCAAAGAGCAAGAGTTTTAACCGAAAATTGGGTTAAAGAAAATTCATATTGTCCTTGTTGTGGAGAGGTCCCATTAAATGAATTTGAAAATAATAGACCTGTTGCCGATTTTTATTGTAAACAATGCAAAGAAGAATTTGAATTAAAAAGTAAAGGGGGGAAACTTTCTAATACAATAACTGATGGGGCTTACTCAACAATGATAGACAGGATAAACTCAAATCAAAATCCAAATTTTTTCTTTTTAACATATTCTAAAAACTTGACAGTAGAGAATTTTTTAATTATTCCTAAACAATTTTTTACAACAGAAATAATAATAAAACGAAAGCCTCTTGCTGATACTGCAAAACGCACTGGTTGGATTGGATGTAATATAGATATATCAGGTGTAGC
>JBEBIC010000267.1:0-3708 GCA_040080595.1 Bacteroidia bacterium
GTCTAGTATGGTTATTGTTTTTTCTATGGTTTTAAAACCTGCAGCTTCTATACTTACTTCGTATGTACCTGCGGGCAATATCATTATGTATTTGTTGCTATTTACGTTAGATAAATAGGTGCCGTATATTTCGGTAGTTTTAGTATCTGTTACAGTTATAGATACTTGCGCTACTTTTTTAACTAAGTCGGTACTGCCGCAGTTGCCACGTAGTACGGTTTGTTTGGCTTCTACATCATTAAACGTTACACGGTATATATCTTGGTCGCCAAAGCCCTCCTTGCGCACGGCAGTTATGTATCCGTGTTTACCGCCTTCTTCTAGGCATAGGTTCATATCATCATCGGGCGTGTTAAGCGGAAATCCTATATTACTTGGGGCTTTCCATGCTTGTAGGGCATCGTCATATTCGCTTTTAAATATATCGTAACCACCCATACTGGTGTGTCCTTTGGAGCTAAACAATAGTGTTTTTCCATCAACACTTACCTGCGGAAAATCCTCGTCGTAAGCTGTGTTTATAGCCGCTCCCATGTTTTGTGCATCGGCCCATTGTCCGTTAGGTAGGCGCTTGCATAAGTACAAATCCATTCCACCAAAACCACCTATGCGGTCGCTTGCAAAATAAAGCAAGTCGTCGTTGGTAGTTATGCTTGCTGCTATTTCGTTGGCTTTGCTGTTAATGTTAGGCGTAGGCAAAGCTGTTGGTTGCGTGTATTCGCCTTTGGTATATGTGCCTAATTGCAAATCGCCACTGCTTACATTATTATCATACATAAATATAAGTTCGTTGCCATCAGGCGATAAACCTACTATTTCTTCGTTGCCCTCTTTGGTGTTAATGTATTTGGGTAATGCTTTGGCTTTGGTAAATGCGCCTTTGGTAGTTACTGACGTATATACATCAGCATAAAAACGTCCGTCGGCACTCATATCGCCATCTCTGCGAGAGTTAAAATACAACAAACCTTCGTTTTTGGTTATAAACGGATAATAATCGGCAAAGGGACTATTTACATTTTTACCTAAGTTTTCAAACGAAACATTTACAGGAAATTTCATAAACTCCTTACCATTGTAGCAGTGTTCTATATCTTTATCTACTGCTTTTAAATTATCCACCGAGCCTTTGTTTTTGGCTTTGTATGCAGTGTATTGTAGTATAGCATCGTCAAATTTACTTTTAAGATGATTGGTTTTTGCTAATAAATATAAAACGTCGGGGTAGTCATTGGCTTTAGTATCTACCACTTGTTGTAGGTAAGGTAGGGCTTCGGCTTTGTTGGTATTGGTGTTTAAGTACGACACGCCTATACGATAATTGTACAGTGCATTTTTACTATCATTTTGTATTAATAACAAATATTCTTCGAGCGAGCGCTCAAAATTTTGTGCCTGAAATAATTCGTTGGCTTGCTTTGCACTACCTGTGTTTTGTGCTATTGCGGCTGTTGTGCTAAGTGTAAGTAATAGTATAGATATACGTTTCATAAATGAGGTATGTTATGCAATTAGTTGGGTATTAATCCTGCATTAATTGCGTGTGTATTTTTAGTATTTGTTCAAGCACTAAACTATCATTATTGTTTGATATTACATAATTTGCCAATTTTATTTTTTCGGTGTCGGATAGTTGGTTGTTTATACGTTCTTGCACTTGGGTTGCGGTACTATTATCTCGCTGTGTTACCCGTGCTATGCGGGTTTCAAGGTTGGCTATTACTACTATGGTAGCGTTGAGGTGTTGATACATTTTGGTTTCAAACAACAACGCCGATTCTTTAAGCACATATTTATGGTGTGCATTTTTAGTGCAAAAGTCATCAAATGCTTGCGCAACCGCAGGGTGAATTATCCCATTGAGTTGCGCAAGTTTTTCTTTATCGTTAAATACTATGTTGCTTATGTAGGGGCGGTTATATGTACCACCAGCAGTATAACTATCGTTACCCAAAAGTGTTTTTATTTGAGCTGAAATAACAGGGTTTAGCACTAATTGCTTAGCACATTCATCACTATTAAACACAGGTACACCAAGTGTTACAAAGCATTTGCTTATAGTAGTTTTACCTGCCCCTATACCACCTGTTATACCTATACGCAACATACTAAAAACGCAAACCTAAAGTAAGTACTGCGCTTACATTACTAGCTGTAATATTGCTTGCATTAACCAAAGTAGGCGAGTACATATAATAACTTTGCCCACTTGTACCGTATTGCACTGCACCATCAATTATAATGCGCCCTGTGCGGTAACCCACACCACCACTGTAGTTCATGCGGTAGTTGCTAAATTTTATGTTCTGCGCAAACGCTTCGCCGTACATACCTACGCCACCACGTATAGAAAACTTTTTATCTACACGCACTTCGCCACCTATGCGTATATTTTGTGTAGTTGTACCTTGTGTAGCTATTTGTGTGTTGGTAGTACCAAAATTTTTGCTTGGTCCAAAACGTGCTTTTTTATAATCTACATATTCGTAATCTACATTAAGTAATCCTATTTTATTTATAACAAAACCAATGCTTGCGGTGGCTCGCATAGGAGTTGTAAGTGTGTAATCGTACTTGAGATCATCGGTAGTTGCCGAAAAGTTTTTGGTACTAGACGGAAATTTAGTAGTAAAATTAGTAGTCATAGAGGTGCTGTAGGCATCTTTTAAACTAAAATAAGTAGGTGTGCGTAACGATGCCCCTATGCGTAAAAACGAAGTAGGACGATATACCGCACCCACGTTTAAAAACCAGCCACGGCCCGATGTGTATAGGTTTTCGGTATATGCCATATCCTTAATTACTGATGTGGTATCGCTAGTGTTTTTAGCTTCTCGTAAGGTAGATGTTTCTGTATATTCAACGTATTGCGCACCAAACGAAGCTCCTACGTATAATTTATCATCGTAGTTACCAGCTAAAAAACCATTAAATTCGCTCATTGTACCTTTGGTACTTACATACTTTTCTTGACTGAAACTTTGCGTAGGTTTGTTTACAAAATAAGTAGCGTCTTTGTTGGGTACGCTATCTATCAAATAGGTTTTCCACGCTAATCCAGTAGTGTAAGGGTCAAACGCTGTTGATACTGTGCCTTGTGCGCGCATTGCAAATTCATCGCCCAAACTACTACCGCTACTAGGGCCTGCAATAGCTATGTTTTTATAAAAATTATTATTGCGATTATAATTAAAACCTAAGCTAAAACTTTTCCATTTGTTGGTAGTATCGCTTATTAGGTTGGCACTTATGTAGCCCAGTTGCCCAAGGTTGGCGTGCACTCGACTATCGGTAGTAGTTACGCCATTATACTTACTGGTGGTGTTATTAAAATTTAAACCAGTGGTTAATGATACTTCGTCTTTTCTATAAAACGCAGCACCAGCAGGGTTTACACTTATTGCGCTAAGGTCGCCCCCAAGTGCGCTCATACTACCACCCATAGCAGTAAAGCGTGCTGTGCCACCATATTGTGTTGCCGAAAAACGTAAGGCATCAGTAAATGTTTGTGCTTGTGCAACGCCTGTAATAGCAAGCGATGCAGCTATGATATAAGTTTTCATAAGTACTATTTTTTTTTAATTTAAAAGTAAATGATAGATAGTAGTAATTGTTTACTACACCTGTGAGTATAAGTCCCTTATTATTTCCTTAAATATATTCACACCTCGGTGGCTGAGCGGAGCCGAAGCCCTAGTTGTATATGGG
>JBEBIC010000268.1:0-3691 GCA_040080595.1 Bacteroidia bacterium
GCCTTTTTTTATCAATGTGTGCAAATTTTTAGGAATAGACGAATTCATTGCTGTCTTTGATTCTGACTTGCATGAAGGAAAAAACATCGAACAAATAAAATCAGCAAATACGTCAACAGAAAATATTCACAAAGCAGTTGAAGGGGACTTGGGTAAATGTGTAGTTCTGAACCCTGATTTTGAAAATTTGTGCGGCTATACTTCAACCGATAGCAATAAAATTAAAAATGCTATTAGTTGGGTAAATGGTATTCAAAAACAAAACATACCTACGAAATTTACATCGATTGTAGACTTCTTAAAGTCAAGTGAAGCCGAAGTAGAGCTAAAGAAATAATAAAAAATATTACAGGTCACCCCTGTTCGCGCAAGTGTTCTGTAAGTAGTTTGTAATTAAATTGGTGGTGTTCTCACAAGTGTTAAGCTTTTCCAGCGTCACTTGTGAGAGTATATAGAGAAGTCGGCGACTTCAGTTACAATGAAGTTACAAACTTATATATTACAGATAAATTCCAACCGAGGCATTTCTGCTGAGCTCACGAAACAATAATTTAAAATTAATATTGAGTAACAAGACGCCATTACTTCGTTTACTCTCAGTAATAGCTTAACACTTGAAACAGCAACACCAAGTAATTAATCTTTGGAACACATAGAAGAACAACGATAAGCACCGTAATTCGTAATTTTTAATTCGTAATTATTTATTACTCCGTACTTAAAATAATAAATTCCATACCATTACACATTACTTTGCGGTCTAGTTTCATAGCGTTACCTTAGCAAATACATTTTACCCCACCCTTTTTTAAAGTAACCATCGGCAAGGGTTTCACGCAGTTCTATGTCTTGTCCGTTTACTTTGGCTATTACGTGGTATAGGTACAAGCCATTGGCAAGTTGGTCACCGTACATATCTGTACCGTCCCAGCCCGTAAGCGATACGTTGCGCCCTATGTGTACAGGCCCTAATTCGTTTACATTAAGCTCTCGTATTAGTTTGCCTGTTATGGTCATTATTTGTATTTTAAATACCTCTGGAATGCTTGCTCCTGTAAGCGTATATACAAACTTGGTATTGGTACTAAACGGATTAGGATAGTTTAGTACTTGTGTTAATGTGGCTTTGTTTATTACTTCAAAACTTACTTCGTAGTTAGTAGCACCGCTACGGTTGTTACTACGGTCGGTAGATTGTGCGCTTAGGGTATATACACCATCGCTTAGCCCATTGGCTTGCAATAACACTCGGGCTTTGTTAGTACTGCTTTGCGCAGGTACAAACTGCATGGTGTAATTGCTTGTATTACTGTAATACAAACGCTCGTAAGTATTGCTATTAGGGCGTTTTAAACTTAGTGTAACGTTACTCGTATCATTTAATAATAAAAATTTATTTTCGTCTTTTACCTGCAATTCTATCATAGGCGATGGTGCTACTATATCGCCATTAAGTATGTGTTGCCCATCAAAGGTTACGTCCAACAATGGGTTTTGATTGTCTTTAGTAATTTTAAATGGCACGGCTAAGTAGTTATTAAAGTGGTATTGCTCTGCTTGGTCGGCATTGGGGTTAGCTTCCAACCACAAGGTATTACTACCTGCCTTGCCTACGGTAGGTATGCTTGCCGTAATGTTTATACTTGCGTTAGCGGGCAGTGCTTGGTTACGTTTATAGGTAAATGATTGTGCCGTGTTATTGTTGGTTGAATATGTTTTACCATTAGCATCTTGCCACCAATAGCGTACCAACACACTATCCATAGGTATGTTGGTAACGTTGGTAAACGCCACTTGCAACTTTATACTGTCGCCCTCTTGAGTGGTGCTATTGGTATAACTATAGTTTTGTTTGGGATTAATAACCCCTTCGGGCAATGGGTCGTAATATACACGCCAGTAGTTCATTTGTGTGGGTGTGCGTGTTAATGAATCTTTGGTATATACACGTAGCGTAATGGTTGGATATTGCGTAGCGTCAATACTATCAGTAAGTACTATGTTTTTATCAGCAATGGTTAAGGTACGCATTAATTGTTTTTCTTGTCCGTTGGGTAGTTTTGCAAACACTTTTATACTTACCTCGTCGTTGTTTGCGTTAGCATCTACGCTTGTACTATTCCAGTGCAGGCTGTTCCACTTACTAACAGGACCAATGGTAGTAGAGGTTATGCTACCATAATACCAATCATTATACAGTGGTTGGTTTAGTGTAATTTTCTCTAACTTATTACTTACAGGTATTACTTGTTTAGCGGTAGATAAGTCGCCTTTTTTCACATAAAATATGTATGGATAATCAGTAGGTAAACTATTTATAAACGTACCTCCAATACTTGCTACATAATTTTTTAGTGTAGGTTTCCACGCGTTAAAATTACCATTTACGTAGGTATATAGCAGTATATAAAATCCATTGGGTACAGTTTGCAATAAATTATATAAACCTTGCATTTGAGTACTATCACTTGTTTGGTACATAAAAGCATATTCTACACGTTTTCGGCAGTCCTTACCATCATCATTATAGTTGCCAAAGTTATTATTAGGATTGTTGCCTGCATAGCGTGTACCCCAAGGTTTAAAATTACTGGAATCAAGAATAGCCACATGAATTTGAGACCCAAATCCACAGCCATTGTACTCTTGTACTTCAGTATCAAATTGGTACTGATTACCTATTGACGAACCTCCTATAACCTCGCATTTTAAGTTAATGGGTTTGGTAGTAAACTTATAATTGCGTTGTGCTCTTACAGCATCTATGTATTGGTACGCATCGTCTTCAAACTGATAAAAATGCGCTTGCCCCCAACCGTTTTTTTGTGGTATATATTCAAACGATTGCTCTTTCCATTTTAATGGCGCATTGCCTGTAACCTTTGCTACACGCCAAAAGTAAACGGTAGTATCTTTTAATGTACTATTATTTATATCCCAGTTAATAACTCCGCCTATGCTACTTATAGTTTTAGTTTGTAGTAGCGGACTATTGTACAAGTCGGTAGTGTCGCATTCAAATTTATAATCGGCTAATGCTTCCAACGGTAAGCCTGTAGCGGCTTTTAGTGTTATTTTATTATCGGGTACAATGGCGTAGTTACTTGGATATACAGGGTACACATCGCTGTTAAGTATCGTAACATCTATATTTATTGTATTGTTATTTTCGTTTATTTCGTTAGCTACCGCATCGTTTGGGTCTATTTTTAATACAAAATGATTTTGCCCTACGGCTTTAGTTGCATTTATTTTAATACCAAATAGCATAGCTTGTGTATAGTTTAAACCCAGTGGCAAAGTCTTGGTATATACAGTATCGGGCGAGGTACTACCTGGGTAAAAATGTTCGATAGTAATAGTTACGGGAGTATTAACAGCTACACCAAAATTATATGCCGTAAGGTTTATAATACAGCTATCGTTAGCAGTAGTTATAATACTTGGACTTACGCTTGTAGTGGCATTGCGCAAGGCTAAATCGGGGCTTTGTGGCGAATTAATTACCAACGAAGGGTCGCCGTGCATTGTCATACCTACACAAGTATTACGTTGTTCGGTATTATTAATAGCAGTTAATAAACCTACTGTGTTACTCATACTTTCGCCAACAGTACCACTGTAGTTTTTACGCGAAATTTGGTTGTATAATTCTTTAGAATAATGGGCTAAATAATTTTCAAAACCTAAT
>JBEBIC010000047.1:0-15436 GCA_040080595.1 Bacteroidia bacterium
CAAAAACTTTTGGAGCAAGAATCCTATTTATTAAATCAACTCGTAAAGTTGTTAAAGGTCGCTATAGAAACTGAACGCAGTATTTATTTTTTATTTTAACGTAAAAGGTTAATGCCCTCCACATCAACAACATTATGAAACTGCTTCAACTCATCATTAATTTAATAGCTTGGACAACACTTTTTGCAAGTCCAATGCTGTTGTTTACTAGTATTGGGGTTGCATTTTTTTACAAAACAAATTTAGTGTTCGAAAGTAAAATAATTGTACTATTGGGCGCACTTATGGGTATTACTTTTGCAGGGTATATTCGTAAAAAATATGGCTGTGTTAATTTTATAAGCCGAATACGTAAATTTTAATTCTCAACCTTAATCAACTAATAAAACTGTAACTCATAGCGTGACTATAAACGATTCCATATTTAAAACCATAGCGCAATGCGCCGCCAATCTTAATGTAGATGCCTACGTAATAGGCGGTTGGGTAAGAGATAATATACTACAACGCAACAACAAAAAAGATGTAGATATACTTGCTGTACGCAAACCCAACATTACCTACCCCGAAAACGTAGGTATATTACTTGCCAAAGCAGTAGCCAAAGCATTAAAATCTAACGTTAATGTGTTTAAAAACTACGGCACTGCACAAGTTGTTATTAACGATTTAGAACTAGAGTTTGTAGGCGCTCGCAAAGAAAGCTATAGCCGAGATAGTCGCAACCCTATAGTAGAAGAAGGCACATTAACCGACGACCAACAACGCCGAGATTTTACCATAAATGCTATGGCGTACTCCTTATGCACTGCAAATTATGGTGAGTTGATAGACCCATTTAACGGCATTACCGATTTGCAAAATAAAATTATTCGTACGCCCTTAGCACCCGCTATTACTTACTCCGACGACCCTTTGCGCATGATGCGAGCGGTACGTTTTGCCGCACAATTAGGCTTTACTATTGAGGCACAATCGTTACAGGCCATTACTGATAATGCGGAGCGTTTAAGCATTATTTCGCAAGAACGTATTACCGATGAACTGAATAAAATAATTAGTTCCAAAGTACCCTCAGTAGGGTTTAAACTATTGTTTGATACCAAATTACTACATCAGTTTTTTAAAGACATGGTAAAATTATACGGTGTAGAATGGAAAAACGGACAGGGACACAAAGACAATTTTTACCATACATTGCAGGTGTTAGATAACCTTAGCCAACATACCGATGACCTTTGGCTACGTTGGGCAGCTATACTCCACGATATTGCAAAGCCCGCCACCAAACGCTTTGAGGAGGGTACAGGCTGGACATTTCACGGCCACGAAGACCGTGGCGGACGAATGACACCACGCATATTTGCCGATTTAAAATTACCCTTAAATGAAAAAATGCGTTTCGTGCAAAAGCTCGTAACCCTACACCTACGCCCTATTGCGCTAAGCAAAAGCGAAGTTACCGATAGTGCCGTGCGCCGCTTATTATTTGAAGCAGGCGATGATATTGATGCACTAATGATGCTCTGCGAAGCTGATATAACAAGCAAAAACGATGAAAAAGTAAAACGCTACTTAAATAATTTTAAACTTGTACGCATCAAACTCAAAGAAATAGAAGAGAAGGATAACCTACGCAACTGGCAACCTCCCATTGATGGTGCTGAAATTATGGCTGCTTTTAACTTAGCACCAGGGCGTGAAGTTGGAGTAATAAAACTAGCCATACGCGAAGCCATATTAGACGGTATTATTCCTAACGATTATGTACAAGTGCACGCCTACATGTGCAAGATAGCACAAGAACAATTTAACTTAACGCCTGTTACCACAATACCCGAAAAATAACACTACATTTACTACATTAATTAAACTAATTACAACACACAATAGTATGCCACACAAACACCGTAAAAAAATAGCCATTGCATTACAAGGCGGAGGCTCGCATGGAGCATTTACTTGGGGTATTTTAGAAAAACTATTAGAGGAAGATGTACTTGACGTACGAGGTATGTGTGGTACAAGCGCAGGTGCTATGAATGCTGCAATTACGGTATATGGTATGCACAAAAATGGCAACAAAGGCGCAATAGATTTACTAGAACAATTTTGGAAACGTGTGTCGGACGCTAGCAAATACAGTATAATGCAGCCCAGTTGGTTAGACAATGCGTTGTACCCTGGCGGAATGGACTTTTCGCCAGGCTATCAGTTTTTTAATATGTTTACCAACATACTTTCGCCTTACCAATTTAACCCAAGCGATGTAAACCCATTGCGTGATATATTGTTAGACTTGATAGATTTTTCGGAATCGAACCGAAGCCACACTAAACTTTTTGTATGTGCTACCAACGTAAAAACCTGCAAGCCCAAAGTATTTAAAAGCCCCGATATTACTGTAGATTCATTAATGGCTTCGGCTTGCTTACCTTACTTATTTAAAGCTGTAGAAATAGACGGCGAAGCTTACTGGGACGGCGGTTACATGGGCAACCCTCCTATATGGCCATTGATTGACGGAACGGATACTAATGATATTTTATTGCTAAAAGTAAACCCTATAGAAATAGAAAACGTACCCAAAACTGTACGAGATATACAAGACCGTATTAACGATATTTCGTTTAACTCATCGTTGATAAACGAAATGCGTATGATTTATTTTAAGGATAAAATATTGGATATGGGGCATAACTTAAAGGGTAAATTGCGCAAAATTAATTTTCACGAAATAGCTGCCGATAATGTATTGCATAATTATACTATGTCGTCAAAATCGAACACCACGTGGGATTTTCTAAATGTACTACGTATGAAAGGACGCGAATGCGCTACACAATGGCTTGCCGAAGATTTTGAGAACGTAAACTTAAAATCGAGCCTTAAAATTAAAAACATGTATTTGTAGGGCGAGAAAATTTCATCAGTAAAAGATAATTTTAAATGAACGCACAAATAGTTTCCTTTGTTGAATATGATAACGAAAAAGTAAAACATAAAAAATATTTATCGCAAATAGAATTCCAAATTCGTGGTGGGCATAAAATATTTAATGCCGATGAATTATTAATTCTTACTGAAAAAGGAACTTGGTTAGAAGCATTATACCTAGAAAATATTAAACCAATAACCTTGGTACAAGCCGAATTTGTTAGTTGTATGTATAACAAGGTTGCCCCTGTTAATAAAATAGCGAATATTTTTTATAGATATATAAATAGACTTGCTTTAGAACAAAATAATTCAACTAAATTAAATTTGAATTATGAGTGGGAAGAACAAGAGTTCTTGAGTCGTGAAGGTAGAAATTATCTTCGTCGTTCATATACCACATTTTAAAAAATAGTTACTTTAGCTTGATTTCAAAATGAACATTCCATTAGCCGAACGCTTACGACCCACCACATTAGATAACTATGTTGGGCAACAACATATAGTTGGGGCTAATTCGTTTTTGCGCAAATGTATAGCCATGGGCAATTTACCCTCCTTGCTATTGTGGGGCCCTCCAGGTGTGGGCAAAACTACATTAGCCAACATTATAGCCAAAAGCATAGATGCGCAACTATACACGCTAAGTGCTGTAAATGCTGGCGTAAAAGATGTGCGAGAAATAATAGAACGTGCCGAAAAAGACATATTTAAAAAAACGATTTTGTTTATTGATGAAATTCATCGGTTTAATAAATCGCAACAAGACGCATTACTACACGCTGTTGAAAAAGGTGTAATAACACTAATAGGCGCAACTACCGAAAACCCTTCGTTTGAGGTTATTAATGCACTCCAAAGCCGTTGCCAATTATTTGTATTGCAACATTTAACCAAAGACGAATTAATAACATTGCTTAACAACGCAATAACTACCGATGTATATTTAAGTAAAAAAAACATAGTAATAAACGAGTACGAAGCCCTGCTACAACTAAGCGGAGGCGATGCCCGCAAACTACTAAATACGCTTGATATTATAGCTAACAGTACTTACGCATCAAGCATTATTATAACTAATGCTATGGTGTTGGAAACCGTGCAAACCAACATTGCATTGTACGATAAAAACGGCGAACAACACTACGATATTGTATCGGCATTTATAAAAGCAATGCGAGGCAGCGACCCTAATGCAGCGGTGTATTACTTGGCACGTATGCTCAAAGGCGGCGAAGACGTAAAGTTTATAGCACGCCGCATGCTTATATTTGCAAGCGAAGATGTAGGCAATGCCAACCCTAACGCCTTGTTGCTTGCCAATAATTGTTTTGATGCAGTAAGTAAAATAGGTATGCCCGAAGCACGCATAATACTAAGCCAATGCGCTACTTATATGGCAAGTAGTGTAAAAAGCAATGCAAGTTACGTGGCTATTAACGATGCTATGGCTACAGTTGATGCCACAGGAAACCTCCCAGTACCCTTGCATTTGCGCAATGCACCTACCAAACTAATGAAAGAGTTAAACTATGGCAAAGGCTATAAATATTCGCACAACTATGCCACACAATCTGCCGAGGCTGCGCAAGAGTTTTTACCCGCTGAACTTAGTAACACCACATTTTATACGCCCAGTAACAATGGCTCGGAAGCCAACCTACTAAAGCATTTGCACGAAGTATGGAAAGGTAAATACGGGTATTAAAGTTTTATCCCCAACACTATTACATCGTCTATTTGCTTGTATTTACCTTTCCAATTGATAAAGGTTGTAGCTATGTTATGTTGCTGTGTTACCAATGGTAATGGTGCATTGGCGGTAAATAATTCTTTGAGTTTTTTACTCATGTATTTTTTGTTGTTATCTCCTCCAAACTGGTCGGCATAGCCATCGCTAAATAGATATATACAATCATTAGTAGAATAATTAACAGTGTGTGTTGTATAATCTTTCTTTACGTTTTCGTCATAGCCTCCTACGCCAAATACCGAGCCTTTGTATTCGTTTAATGTTCCATTACTTACATGGTATATGGGGCGTCCAGCACTACTTAACAATACTGTTTGTGTTGTTTCATCTATTACGCACATGGCTATATCTAAGCCATCGCGCGAGGCGCTGTCTATATCACGTTGGTTAAGTTCTTCTACTATGTTGCGTTGTAGTTCTTTTATAATATAACTAGGATCAATATCGGGGGTATTAATATCGTGTATTATTTTGTTTATTAATGTGTTACTTATCATACTCATAAATCCGCCAGGAACGCCGTGACCAGTGCAATCTCCTACTATAAATATATTTTTGTTAAACTTATTTGCATGAAAATAAAAATCGCCACTTACAATATCTCGTGGGGCATAAAACACAAAATAATTTTCGTACTGTAGTTTTACTTTTTCGTATTTGGGTAGTATGGCGTCTTGTATGCGTTTGGCGTAGGTAATGGAATCGGTCATATCTTTGTTAATAATTTCCAATTCTTTTTTGGTTATTTCTAAGTTGTTTTTTTCGCTACGCAATTGCCCAGTTCTTAACTCTACCAAGCGTTGTAGCTTTTCTCGTTCTTGTGTAAGTTTTTGTAATCGGTAACGTATAAATACTAATACCCCCCCTCCTACTGCTAGTATTAGTAACACATACGTCCACCATTTTTTGTAAAATGGTTTATCAATAGTTATAGTAAATAACAATGGTTGTGCGGTTTTAAAACCATCAGCATTGGTTGCATATAATTCGTAGGTATAGTTACCATCAGTAAGCTGTGGATAATAGCTAGAGTTATTGCTTTTATTATCGTTCCAGTTATTTTCTAACCCTTTAAGTATATAATTATAACGCACTTTTTCGTGTTGTAAAAACGTAGTTGCATTGTAGTTTATAACTACATCGTACTTACCATAAGGCAGTTGTATTGCATTGTTTACAATAGGTACAGCCTTGCCGTTTATAAGTACGTTATATACTTGCAGTGTGGGTGTTTTAAACAAGAGTTTAGTTTCTTTTACGGAGTAATGTACCAATCCGTTTTCGCCTCCCCAATACAACTCTTCGTTATTATAATTGTAAAACGCATTTAAGTTAAAATTGGTAATACCCACACCCTCGTTGCTTTGTAAGTAGGTAAATAGTTTTTGATTTATTTTTTTGTAACTCAATCCGTTTCTATTCATTACCCATACCCCTCCCTTATTGTCGCAGGTTATTCCGTAGCAATAATTGTTTAATAAGCCATCGGTAGTGCGATAGTTGGTGAAGTTGTTATTTTCATATTTAAACACGCCATCGCCCTCCGTAGCTATCCACACAGTGTTGTAGCTATCAGAGGTTATGGAATTTATGTTAAATAAATTAAGTCCTGCAATGTTTTTAAATACCACAAACTCATTTCCTTTTAAGTAAAACACGCCCGAACCGTGCGCAGCAAACCATACACGCCCTATCTTATCTATGTGTATGTTGTAAATATTATTGTGCAATAAGCCCTCGTTGGTGGTAAATGTTTTTATGTGGCGCGAGTTATTATTATAAATATGCACCCCATTATTAGTAGCTACATAAGTGTAATTACGATAGTGCTTAATATCATTAACTTGCTGTAATGGTAGGCTATGTAGCGTATTAAACGCAATTAGTTTTTTAGTAGTAATGGTATATAAGTACGTTCCTTTATTTTCGGTACCTATCCATAATGTATCGTTATTTTGGCTTAAACATGTAATTTTATCATTCAACGAAATGCTATTTTTCAACTGCGTAATAGCATCGTCATATTCTAATAAAGTAGTATTAGCCGCTATAAACATACGTTTATACTCTACTGATTTTTCTATAGCAGTTACATTGTTTAGTAGCTTATTTTTGGCAGTAGTGTAGTTAGTAAACTGTTGCCTATGTAGTTGTATAAGCCCACTACCATACGTTCCAAGCCAAAGGTTACTTTCATCATCAACAAATAGGCTTTGTATTAATACCGAATTTAAGCCGTAATATGCAGTGTAATAATTATTTATAGCATACGTACTTGTGTTTAACGCTACTATACCTTGGTTAAATGTATTAATTAACAATTCGTTTTTGTACAACAATAAATGTAGCAACTGCGCATCTTTGCTGGCACAACTATATATTTTTGATAATTTATTATTGCGCAATTCATACACTGTATTGTTTTTAAACGCTATGTACCAACTGTTGTTACCAGCGCATACTGCACTTATGTTTTCGCCACTTAGGCTATCGTTGGTGTAAGTGGTTTTATGTGTACTTAGGTTAGTTATATTCACGCCTATTTCGGTAGCAGTAAATAGTTCGTTGTTGTGCTGCGTGGCTTTATATACAACACTTTCAGTGTCGTTATGGCTTATTATTTTACCCGCATTATTAAGCACATAAGTACCATTGCCCATAGTAAATACATACACATTGTACGCATTAGCCGAGGTATAATACACACTTATTGCGGTAACTTTTGTGTTTTTTAATTCGGCACTTAATAGTTTTTTTGCACCTGTGTTTTTATTCCACACCGATACTCCGTTTTGATAATGTCCACACCACACATTGCCCTGTTTATCGGCTATGTGGCAGGTTACAAAATCGTTGGCTAATCCGTTTTGAGTAGTGTAGTTGGTAAACATATTACCATCGTAGGTTACTAAGCCCTCGTTAGTACTCAGTAATAAAGTTCTATTGGGCAATTGCGATAGCCCATACACATAACGTTGGTTAAGTACAGTTTCGGTATTGTATTCTTTAACGTTAGCAAGTTGTGCTACACAAGTGCTTGTAACTATTGATAACAGTGTTATATATACACATCTAACTATGTATATATGTATGTTATTCCACATCGTAGCTTACATTAATTTTGTACTTGTATTTGGGCAAACCACCTATAGGCGTAGTAAAAAATGGTATAGCCTTACCATACTGATTTACAAAAAACAACACTGCATCATTTGCCTTACTATTGGTGTTGGTAATACAATAATCTAATGAGGTATTATGCTCTGCATCGGTTATTTTTGCTGTGGTTTTAGCCCATGTGCCGTCTAACGAAACTTCCTGCGAATTAACTTTTTTTACTATCGTAGTAAGACGCATAAACCCTAGGTTATCAAAGTCAAAATTGTTTTGTGTAACACTTACCACCTTTGTATCTACAAACGGATATAGGTGCATTTGTTTTTGGGCTGTTTTGGGTTGCATTCTAAAACTTATTTCGTATGCAAACGCATTTAACCCCTCTATAGGTTTATTATCAGTGGGCGATGTACTTACGTAATAGCTGTACATATTGCCATCATCGCCTGTTATGCCTTCGGTTATAATTTTAAATACGTGTGCGTTTAAGTCTTTATCGTACTCGCCTTCGCTGGGGTTTATAGGTCCAAATGTGTACCAATTGTTATCAAACTCGGGGCTATTGTCAAACAGTTTAGTATGCAACAACACACCACTTTTATAGTTGCCCACAGGTTCGGTATTGCGAGCGTCTTCGTTACTATACGCACTATTACCGCCATATATAGTATATTTTGTTTTGGTGTTAAACGTACCATTTACTTGGTCGTGTTGCCCACCACAATTTGCATCAAATACACGTATGTAAAACGGTTGCTTGTAGTTTAATGGTACTGCTACAAAATAAGTTTGCACATAATCATCGTCGCCCCAAGTGGCAGGAGCTTTGTTACCAAAGGTTTGTAGGAAATCAATATTATTATCTTTAGATGGTATTGGTTGCGCCCAAGTGGCTGTTATTGCTACAAAAAACAATGTTATAAGTAAAATGTGTTTCATGGTTAATTTAGTGGTTTAATAATGTCCTTTAATTTTGTAGGCTATGTTACATATAAGCGAATTTAATTTTTCAGTAAAAAAAGTAAACTCTAATTCGGTAAGCGTTTGTTCATTTACTTTATTACTTATTTCATTTATTAAAGTATCAAAGTTAGTACAATAAAACATACAAGTACTACCTTTTATTTTATGTATTACATTATTAATATCTATTTTATTATATTTATAGGCGTTTATAAGTTCTAAACGTTCTTTCTTTATAGTATTTATGCACACTTCCAATAGCTCGTCTCTAAAATTTATATCATCAATAGCTAAGTTATCAAAGTATTCTAATGATACAATATAAATGTTTTGTTGTGTAATTAAGTTTATTAGTTTTTCAATTTCAAATGGTTTGGTTATTAAGCCATTGCCACCTGCTTCTGCTATTTGTGTGTGTACCACAGGGCTAGCATCGGCCGTAAGGCATAGTATAGGTAATGTGCAATTATGTTGGGTGCGTAGTACTTGGGTGGCTTGTACGCCGTCCATTACGGGCATATTTATATCCATAAGTATAAAGTTAAATGTATTGTTAGTATTAGCAAATGCTGCTACTGCCTCCTCACCATTATTTACTATGGTTACATTAGCTTTATTATTAGTAAGTATTTTGTGTATTAATTTTTGATTGAGCACTTGGTCTTCGGCTACCAAAAAATTATAATTTTCCAATGTAGTAAGCGTGTTGTTTGTTACCACTTTGGTAGTTTTATCAGTAGTATGTGTTGTAGGCAAACATACCGTAAACACCGAGCCTACATTGGGCGTGCTACGCAATTGTATAGTACCGTTGTTAAGCGCTACTAACTGTTTTACAATAGTTAAGCCCAAACCTGTGCCTAACTTATTGTATGGCGAGTTAGGTACTTGCTCAAAGTTTTCAAATATCGTTTCTTGATGCTCATTTTTAATACCTATACCACTATCTTTTACTTCGGTTATTAATTCTTTGTTGTGGAAACGTAGTGTTATCAACACTTCGCCGTGTTGTGTAAACTTTATGGCGTTGCTTAATAGGTTTATTATTATTTGGGTGTAATGCGTTATATCTATCCAATATAAATTATTTTTAGGCAATTGGTTTTCAAAATGTATATCTATATTTTTTTCTTTTGCCTTTAGTGTAAATGCCGTAACGCTTGATGTAATAAGCGCTCCTACGTTTACTTTACTTTTATTTACACTGTATTTGCCTGCCTCTAGTTTTGAAAAATCCAATATAGAGTTAGCCAAATCCAACAAATTGTTGCTTGCAAATGTTATAGCTTGCGCATATTCTACTTGCTCTGCTGATAAGTTGGTTTGCATTAGCAATGCCGTAAAACCACTTATAACATTAAGCGGCGAGCGTACCTCGTGGCTCATGTGTGCCATCATTTGTTCTTTTGATAATTTGCTTTCCAACAATTTATCTTTAGATATTTCCAACTGCAATAAGGTTTTGTGCAAACGATTTACGTTTAACTCTGATATTTGGCTTACAAAATCGAGCTCTTGTTGTGTTGATTTTAGTTCGGTAACATCGTTGGCTAATAGTAAATAATTACCATCGGCAAGCAGTTCAAACTTTAATTCCAAAAACACACGTTGTTTTTTTATCCAAACCTCAGCAACATATTTTTTTTGTGATGCTAAAAATTGTGCAAATAAATTAGCCTCAAAATTTCTAATTAAAACATCGAGACTAGTTAATTCAGTGGGTTTAAAACCATTGGATAAAAAGTAATTGCTATAATTTAATATAGTTCCGTTTGCACTACATACTAATGCAAATGTGTTGGCTAATGCCGAAAGAAACGAATGCACTTTACTAAGTAAAATTATTTAGTAACGTCGGCCCCCGATTTTATTTGCATGTGCTCATTTACCGTGCTTACAATGGTGCTACCACGTACATAGCCACGACTTACGGCGACTTTTTGTTCCACTATTAATGTGGGTTTTGATGCGTCTTTTTTATTTTTTATGTAGCAGGTTAATCTATATACCCCCTCACGCTCATATTTTATTTTTGCATTTTTACCTACGTAATATTTATCATCATTTGTATCCCACAAGTATTGCGCATCATCGCCATACACACTATTGGCAACGTATTGTTTTACTGTGTTTACGGCGTGTATATTGCCTCCTGTAATGTTGGCTTGCGGCATAGATATGTGTATGTTTAGTATAGTATCGTCTATAAATTTCATTTCGCTACTATTATCTCTAAACGTAAGTTTTACTTTTTGCATGCCTGTATCGGCAAAACAGTGCGCTATTACCAAGCCTTCTTTTTCTTGTCCGTCGGGCATTGTCCATACATAGGTTACGTTAGTGTTTTTAGGATCAACAGACGCTGAACCATCTATACTTACGCACTTTGGTTTTTGTTTGTTTGTTATAAATACTACATTTTTATTAGCCGAATCGTTTAATAACGCATAGGCATCTTTTATTACCAATAGTGTGCTATCAGTGCTTTTAGGGTTAGCGGCTAATATTCTATTTACCTCGCTCCAGTTAGCGTGTTCAAACGAAAGTTGCAACAACGAAACATCTTGTGGCGATGTTTTTACTGCTTTTTGTGCAAACGCATTTACTGCAAGTAAGCTAACAATAACGAGTGCTGATAATTTATTAAACATGGTAAATAGTATTAGTGATTATGAATAGTCAAATATAGGCTTATTTTTTCTTTGGTGCTACACGTTTTTTTACGGCAGTTTTCTTTGCTGCAGTTTTGCGTGGTGCTGCTTTTTTGGCGCCTACTTTTTTAGCCGCAGTTTTCTTAGCTACGACCTCTTTTATACCTCCTTGTGCAGTTATTAGTGCCATAGCTTCATCAAACGAAAGCGATGCTGCTTCGGTAGTTTTTGGTATTTTAAAATTTTGTTTATCCACCGCTATGTAAGGTCCCCAACGTCCGTTAAGTACTTTTAGGCGAGCATCTTCGGCATATTCACGTATTAGTTTTAACGAGTCGGCAAGGCGTTTTGCCTCTATTATTTCTATAGCACGGTCGGTTTCTACAGTGTGTGGGTCGTCCTCTTTGCGTAGCGAGTAAAATTTACTATCGTGTACAATGTATGGTCCAAAACGCCCTATATTGGCTTTCATTTCTTTGCCCTCGTATTCGCCTACTACACGTGGCATTTTAAACAATTCTAAGGCTTCGTCTAAGGTTACGGTTTCCAAACGTTGATTGCCTCTAAGACTTGCAAAGGCTGGTTTTTCGCCAGTTTCTTCGTTTAATTCTCCTACTTGCACTAGTGGGCCGTAGCGTCCTACACGTACTATTACGTTTAATCCGCTTACTGGGTGTACACCCAATGCACGCTCTCCGCTTGCACGTTCAGCATTTTCTAAAGTTAAATCTACCGTTTTGTGGAATGGAACATAAAAGTCTTCAATCATTTTGTTCCACACTATTTGCCCTTCGGCTATTTCATCAAACTCTTGTTCTACTTTGGCAGTAAAATTAAAATCAACTATTTTTTCAAAGTGTTTTACCAAAAAATCATTTACCACAGCACCAATATCGGTGGGGAATAATTTTTGTTTTTCGGCGCCTGTATTTTCGGTTTTTATTTCTTTTTTGATGTTAGCTGCATCAAGCATAAATACGTTATAGTTGCGCGGACGCCCCTCACGGTCTTCTTTTACTACATAATTACGTTTTATAACTGTAGATATAGTAGGGGCGTAAGTAGATGGACGACCAATACCCAACTCTTCCAGTTTTTTAACTAACGATGCCTCCGTAAAGCGTGCTGCTGCATACGTAAAGCGTTCGGTGGCTACTACTTCCTTACGTCCAACCAATTCGCCTACGGTTACTTTTGGTAACATACCGCTTTGCTCGTCAGTATTTTCGTCGTCGGTTCCCTCCATATATACTTTTAAAAACCCTTCAAACTGTATTACTTCGCCATTGGCAACAAATTTCTCTGCTTGAGCGGTATCAATGGTTATAACAGTTTTTTCCAGTTGTGCGTCCGCCATTTGCGACGCTATGGTACGTTTCCATATAAGGTCGTATAAACGTTGTTCGTTGCGTTCGCCCTCTACACCTGTGTTTTCTATATAGGTGGGGCGTATAGCCTCGTGTGCCTCTTGTGCGCTTGCATTTTTGTTTTTGTACTTGCGTATTTGTACAAATTTTTCGCCGTAGGTTTTCTCTACATAATCGCCAATGTTACCTAAGGCTTGTTGCGAAAGGTTTACAGAGTCGGTACGCATATAGGTTATTTTTCCTGCTTCGTATAGGCGTTGTGCCAATGTCATGGTTTGCGATACGCTAAAACTTAACTTACGTGCAGCTTCTTGTTGTAGTGTTGATGTGGTAAATGGTGCCGATGGTGTGCGTTTGGCAGGTTTTACTTCCAAATTCTCTACCTTAAAATTATGCGTTGCCGCTGATTTTAAAAATGCTTCGGCTTCCTCGGCTGTAGCAAATTTCTTATTTAATTCGGCTTTAATGCTTTGTCCCGCTTTGTTGGTAAACACCGCAGTTACTCTATAATAGTTAGATGTGCTATGGTCAGCAATTTCGCGTTCTCTGTCCACTATTAAGCGTACCGTAACCGATTGTACACGCCCTGCGCTTAACGATGGTTTTACTTTTTTCCATAATACAGGCGATAATTCAAAACCCACAATACGATCCAACACACGGCGTGCCTGCTGTGCATTAACTAAATTCATATCTATTTGGCGTGGATTATCAACCGCTGTAAGTATGGCTTGCTTTGTAATTTCGTGAAATACAATGCGTTTGGTATCTTTCTTTTTAAGGTCTAGTGTTTCGTACAAATGCCACGATATGGCCTCACCCTCACGATCCTCATCGGAAGCTAACCATACGGTAGTGGCGTCTTTGGCTAATTTTTTTAGTTCGCTTACAATTTTGAGTTTATCGGGCGAAACCTCGTAGGTAGGCTCAAAATTGTTTTGCATATCAATACCAAAATCTTTTTTTACCAAGTCGCGAATATGCCCAAAACTGGCTTTTACCAAGAAATCTTTTCCTAAAAAACCCTCTATGGTTTTAGCTTTTGCTGGACTTTCTACAATTACAAGATTTTTTGCCATAATAGTTATATGTATATAAGGTATAGATAATTTTGTTTTTTAAAACTTTGTGCAAATAAAGCTACAAATAACCCACACATCAAAATTTATATTGCAAATGTGCAATAATTTAAGTGAAAAACGGTTAAAAAGGGTCAAAAAGGCAGTTTTTAGGGTTGAGGACTGACAAAGAGTAGATTGAAGTAGTGTGAATTTGGATTTTTCAATTATTTGTTTACTTTAGTGTTTGAAATAAGGACGTTAAAAGTTGCGGTATAACGGTTATTTTATAAAATCGATAATTATTAAGTACAACTTTATACAAAAACATGAACAAATGATAAGAATAGACGCCAAATTTTCTTTTTACAAAGCTGGACAAGGTTCGTTTTATGGTGGACGAATTTTGCATCAAGAAATTAATAAAGTTTTTACAATTGTTTATGATTGTGGTACGAATACATTTATTACAGGAAATAGCAAATCTCTAAATAACGAAATAACTTATTTTAAACATCACCCCCATTATTTTCCGCATAACGATGAGATTGAATTACTATTCATTTCCCACTTAGACTACGACCACGTTTCTGGTTTAAAACGTTTATTGAAAGAGTTTAAGGTAAAGAACATCATATTACCGTATATTGAAAAACAATACAGACAATTCTTTTTAGTTTCCTTTTCTGAAAACAATGATCCTAACAATGACTTGTCTTTAGATGATTATACTTCGTTTATTGAAAGTCCAAATACATTTATTCAAAATAACAGTACAGATACTCAAATCTATTTTGTAAAATCTAGTAGCGAAACTACATATCAAAACTATGACGAAAATCAATTAGATTTAAATAACGCTTATGCACGAGGTACACAACCTAACGTAAACCCTGAAGAATTGAATAGTGAGCCAAATGTTTCTGTATATGAGAATAATTTACAGTTTTTCATCAGAAAAGATTGGGAGTTTACAACTTACGCTAAAAGTGTAAGCGCAGAAGCAATCAAAAAACTTCATACATCTTTACAAAAGATATTAAAGAAAAAATCAAATTACAATTTATCACTTGAAGATTTAAAGAATATTGTAACAACCAAAAGAATAGAAGCACATAAATGTTACACCAAATGTATTGGAGAAATAAATTCTCACGGACTTGTACTCTTGCACGGTCCAATTGGTTTTAAACGTTTGCATGGTATCACTTCCTCTAATTGTGAGTTAAATCATTGTAACCATTGCGACGAATATAGATTCGATAATAAGAATCGTATGTTAGGAACTCTTTTATTAGGCGATGTTTCTATAAATCCTAAAAACAACCCTATTGATTTGCCAGTAGCGTTCATAAAGAAATTAGACAATGTTCACGTGGTTCAAGTTCCTCATCACGGCTCCTCAAAAAATTGGGATTTCACAAAATTTAATGCATTAAAAATTGGAGCGAATATTAATCGTTGGGAAAATCGCATTTTAACAGTATGTAATTTCGGCTACGGAAACAAATATGGACACCCTTCACACGAAGTTATAAATAACCTGCGTTCAATCATTTTTCTTAATACACAATTCTCACGACTTAATAT
>JBEBIC010000269.1:0-3676 GCA_040080595.1 Bacteroidia bacterium
AAGAGACAGACTTTAGTATCTATTGGAAGACCTACCCCCATAGTACTTGTTAAGTAAACACTTTTTACATACGTACCTTTAGCTGAAGACGGCTTTAATTTTAAGATAGTTTGGATAAGCTCATTTGCATTATCTTGGATTTTACTTGCATCAAATGATAATTTACCAATTGAAGCGTGTATAATACCTGTTTTATCTACTTTAAAATCAATTTTACCAGCTTTAACTTCCGTTACTGCTTTTCCAACTTCCATAGTTACTGTACCTGTTTTAGGATTTGGCATTAAACCACGAGGGCCTAACACTTTACCTAAAGCACCTACTTTACCCATAACGTTTGGAGTAGTTATTATTACATCAATACCAGTCCAACCCGATTTGATTTTTTCTATGTACTCATCTAATCCTACGAAATCTGCACCAGCTGCTTTAGCTTCGTCTGCCTTTTCAGGACCAACTAATGCTAATACACGAACTGTTTTACCTGTACCGTGAGGTAAAGATACAACACCACGTACCATTTGGTTTGCTTTACGAGGATCAACACCTAAACGAACACAAATATCAACCGCTTGGTCAAATTTAGTTGTGCTAGTAGTTTTTAATAGAGATGCTGCTTCAGTAAGAGTATATTGTTTAGTTAAATCTAATTTAGCTAAAACATCTTTTCTTTTCTTTGTTAATTTAGACATATCTTATTAAAATTAATAGGGTTTTTGACCTTCAATTGTCATACCAAGACTACGAGCTGTTCCAGCTACCATTGACATTGCCGCTTCCATTGTAAAACAATTTAAATCGGGCATTTTCAATTCTGCTATGGTTCTAACTTGTTCCCAAGTTACTTTTCCTACTTTCTTACGGTTTGGTTCTGCTGAGCCTTTTGCTACTTTACCCAATTCTTTTAACTGTATTGCTACAGGAGGAACTTTGATAATGAATTCAAAAGATTTGTCAGAAAAAACAGTAATTACAACAGGAAGAACTTTTCCAGCTTTGTCTTGAGTACGTGCATTAAACTGCTTACAAAACTCCATAATATTCACACCTTTAGAACCCAAAGCTGGACCTATTGGTGGAGATGGATTTGCAGCACCGCCTTTTACTTGTAATTTAATAAAGCCTGTTACTTCTTTTGCCATTTTTTTTTCTTAATTTAATTCAATAATTAGAAGCTTATTGTAACGTTTCACAACTATTTCTCACAAATAGTTGTGCAAATTTAATTTTTTATTTTGATTATACAAGTCTAAAATTACTCTTTTTCAACTTGCGTATAGTTTAATTCTAATGGTGTTTTACGACCAAATATTTTAACCATAACTTTTAGTTTCTTTTTCTCTTCGTTAATCTCTTCAATTACACCTGAGAAGCTATTAAATGGTCCGTCAATAACTTTAACAGCATCGCCCACTAAGTATGGATTAATTGTTTCAATTTCATTTTCGGTAAGCGCATCAACATTACCTAAAATGCGATTCACTTCTGATTGGCGCATAGGAACTGGATTACCTCCTTTATCTCCTAAAAAGCCTATTACATTGGGTACGTTTTGTATTGTATGCCCTATCTCCCCTACTATTGCAGCTTCAATAAGTATATAGCCTGGGTAAAAGTTACGTTCTATAGTTACTTTTTTACCGTTGCGAATTTGAATTACTTTTTCGGTAGGGATTAGTATTTGAGATACATAATCATTCATACCTATACGACTAATTTCAACTTCTATAAATTGTTTTATTTTCTTTTCTTGACCAGCAACAGCACGTATAACGTACCATTTTTTTACGGTGTCATTTTTTTGTATTTCCGCCATTTTTATCCTTCCATAAGTTTATACACTTGTTCAAGAACAAATTGAAACGATTGATCCATAGCCATTACAATAACTGCAAATATAAGAGAGGCTACAATTACTAACGCAGCACTACTTTGCAACTCGCTCCATGTTGGCCAAGTTACATTATTCATCAACTCGTCGTAAGATGACTTTAAATATGAAGTTAAATTTTTCATTTATAGTTGTAAAAGATAGATTAATTTGAAGCACAGGCGGAGAGATTCGAACTCCCATCAACGGTTTTGGAGACCGCTATTCTACCCTTGAACTACGCCTGTAGGTAATATATGTAAAAAGTACCCTGATTTTATCAGGATACTTTTTACATAAAAAATGTATTAAATATTATTTAATAATTTCAATTACTTGACCAGCACCTACAGTACGACCACCCTCACGGATAGCGAAACGTAGACCTTTGTCCATTGCAACTGGTACTATTAAATTAACTGTAATTGTAACGTTATCACCTGGCATAACCATTTCGCGACCTTCTGGTAAAGTAATTTCACCTGTTACATCCGTAGTACGGAAATAAAACTGAGGACGGTATTTGTTATGGAATGGTGTATGACGACCTCCCTCTTCTTTTTTCAAAACATATATTTCAGCTTTAAAATCGTAGTGAGGTGTAATAGAACCTGGTTTAGCTATAACCATACCACGACGGATTAACGATTTGTCAATACCACGTAATAATAAACCTACGTTATCACCAGCTTCACCTGAATCCAATAATTTACGGAACATTTCAACTCCTGTAACTACTGATTTCATTTTTTCGTCTTGCATACCTAATATTTCAACCTCTTCACCAACGTTTACTTTACCAGTTTCAATTTTACCAGTAGCAACTGTACCACGACCCGTGATAGAGAATACATCTTCAACTGGCATAAGGAATGGCTTATCAACTTCACGTACAGGAATTGGAATCCAGCTATCCACTGCGTCCATTAATTCCATAATTGAAGCAGACCATTTTGGATCTTTATTTAAACCTCCTAATGCAGAACCTTTAATAACTGGAGTGTTATCACCATCAAATTTGTAGAATGATAATAATTCACGAATTTCCATCTCAACAAGCTCTAACAACTCAGGGTCATCAACTGCATCAACTTTATTCATAAATACTACTAATTTAGGAACACCAACCTGACGAGCTAACAAGATATGTTCGCGAGTTTGTGGCATTGGTCCGTCTGTAGCAGCAACAACAAGGATAGCACCGTCCATTTGAGCAGCACCAGTAACCATGTTCTTTACGTAATCCGCGTGACCTGGACAGTCAACGTGTGCGTAGTGACGGTTAGCTGTAGAATATTCAACGTGTGAAGTATTGATTGTAATACCACGTTCTTTTTCTTCGGGAGCATTATCAATAGAAGAGAAATCTCTTACTTCTGACAAACCTGCTTCAGCTAATACAACAGTAATAGCAGCGGTTAATGTAGTTTTACCATGATCTACGTGACCTATTGTACCGATATTCACATGGGGTTTTGAGCGGTCAAATTTTTCTTTAGCCATTTGTTTTGTTTATTTGTTTTGTTTATAATTTAATTACTATTTACTTTTAATATTTTTTATTTTAAGCTAAAGCAGTGAGCTGTTTACGGGAATTGAACCCGTGACCTCTTCCTTACCAAGGAAGTACTCTACCCCTGAGCTAAAACAGCAAAGTTATGTGTTGAGCACTTACTTTAAAATTTACAATTAATTACTAACTTAATGAAAACAAGAGCGGAAGACCGGGCTCGAACCGGCCACCCTCAGCTTGGAAGGCTGACGCTCTACCAAATGAGCTACTTCCGCTTGTTAAAATTTCATCGT
>JBEBIC010000048.1:0-15402 GCA_040080595.1 Bacteroidia bacterium
GTTCAAAATATTAACCTAAAATTCATATTCCAGTTCATATTTTGAAAAGAATTATAGCGTACATTTGCATAATTAAAAAAAAGAACCCTAACAAAAAACCACAACTAATGAAAAAACAATTAATTGCTTTAAGTTTAGTAGCTACGGCATTAGGCACACAAGCACAACAAACTATTTTAAGTGCTCGTACTGCTGCAATAGGCACAGTAGTAACCGTACAAGGTATAGCTCTTAACGGTACCGAACTTGGTGCAGCACGCTACATACAAGATGCTACTGGTAATATTATGGGGTATCATGCAAGTTCATTTGCAAGTATAAATAGAGGAGATAGTGTTACAATTACAGGTACTACCAAAGATTACAAATGTTTATTAGAATTAGACCCTGTAACTACCGTAGTAAAAGTAAATACAGGTAATACACTGCCTACACCTACAGTTATAAACCCAAGTGCATTTAACGAAACGTACGAAGCGCAATTAATGCGTTTTAATAATGTTACCTTTAAAAAAACAGGGAACTTTGCAGGAAACACCAACTACACTATTGTGGGGGCAACTGCTAACGATACTACTGTGGTACGTGTATCTAACGGTACACAATTAGTAGGTAAACCTATACCTACAGGCTCAGTAAACATTGTGGGTATTGGTTCGCAATTTAGCAACTCTGCGGCATGTACAAGTGGCTATCAAGTATTGTTACGCGATACGAATGATATTATTCAAAACGCATCTGTATTTTTAACTGCCGATTTAACTCAAACCAACATGAGTACTACAGGGTTTGATGTAATGTGGAATACCAACGTAGCGGGTTCGCAGGCTTATGTGCAATGGCAAGGTGTTAATTCAGCAGGCGATTTTGGCGCTACTATAGCTACAACCCACGTTGCTAATATTACAGGTTTAGAAGCGGGGCAAATATATTATGTAACTGCATACACTATTAATGGTACTGATACTGCTAAGTCTCAAGTAAAAGCATTTGCTACACAATCTAACTCAACAGGCGATATTAAATGTTATTTTAACCGTACGGTAGATAATACGGTGGCATTGCCAAGTAATAATGCCACTTACTTAAATAGTTTGGTAGCCGATACATTGGCACAATACATTAACCGTGCAAAACAAACGATAGATTTAGCTGTGTATAACTGGAGTACAGGCCCAGGTTCGGCCATGACTACTGCACTAAATAATGCTAAAGCACGTGGTGTAAAAATACGTGTAATAGCCGATGGTAGCACTGCACAAACAGGCACACAAGCATTACTTATAGGTGCTAACTTACAATTGGCAGTTTCGCCACAAGGAGCTAACTACACTATTATGCACAATAAATTTGTAATAATAGATGCTAACAGCAGCAATGCTAACGACCCCATAGTATGGACAGGTAGCACCAACTGGACTACTGCACAATTAAATACTGATGCTAACAACGTGGTAATAATACAAGACCAATCATTAGCACGTAACTACAAAATAGAATTTGACGAAATGTGGGGAGATACTACCACAGGCGGACCTACTAATGCTACAAAAGCTAAGTACGGACAGTACAAATCAGATAATACCGCACACGAATTTAATATTAATGGTAAGCGTGTAGAAAACTATTTTAGCCCAAGCGACGGAACAAATAATAAATTAATAAACACAATAAACACAGGTAGTACAGAACTTTATACTGCTAATTTGGTATTAACCAAAACAGATGTAGCGTATGCAATACGTAA
The DNA here is from genome assembly GCA_040080595.1 of Bacteroidia bacterium. Classification (GTDB taxonomy): domain Bacteria; phylum Bacteroidota; class Bacteroidia; order UBA4408; family UBA4408; genus JACMRI01. The sequence continues at coordinate 1,748 of JBEBIC010000048.1, forward strand.
TATGAAATGGAATAACCCAAGTGCTGTTATGTATTCTATATTTGATGATACTGCTAATACATTTGGAGCATTCCCAATTGTTCGCCAGGCACTTGGTGCCAATGCTATGGAGTGGGCACTTGGTGGTATATTTCATCACAAGTATGCAATAGTTGATCAAAACGATATAACAAGCGACCCTCTAATATGGACAGGTTCGCACAACTGGAGTTCGGGTGCTGATACTAAAAATGATGAAAACACTGTAGTAATACACGATCAAAATGTGGCTAACCAATACTACCAAGAATTTATACAACGTTTACGTGATAATGGTGTAACTCCTATACTTACTGCCTTAGCTAATAAAGGTAGTAAATTGGTAGCCACTGTTTATCCTAACCCTGCTAACGATGTACTTAATGTGCAATTATTAACTAACGAAAGTGCTACATTAAAAATATATAACACCAACGGAACACTTGTACACACTGCATTAGCAACCAATAGCGCTACAATAAATGTAAGTACTTGGGCTAAGGGTATGTATGTACTACAAGTAGTACAAGGTGCTACTGTAGCTACTAACAAAATTGTGGTAGAATAAAACTAACTCTCTCTTATATTTAAAACAACAACGCCCACGTTATATAACGTGGGCGTTGTTGTTTTAGTATTACACTTGGTGTACACAAGTGTAATACCAGTTGCATATCTGTTTTAGTCAATTTTCACACCTTAAGGCTGAGCGAAGTCGAAGTACATACGGCTAGAGCTTAGACACCGCTCAGCTTATAAAATGTGAATGTATTTAACTCAATAAATTTGGACTCCTTAAAATTTACAATTGGTAGAATTATATTTTATACTGTTCTAAAAAACAGCCTGCTTTTTGTCTATTACATCAGTTGGTAAATGAACGAGAGTTACTGTAATAAAAAAGGCCCAACTTAACGTTGAGCCTTTTTTAATTAATACATTTTAGTACGTTATTTTACATCAGCAACTCTGTACCATACTTGGCTTTCGCCTATTAATGATATACCTACGTAACCACGTACATCTATCATTTTATCGCTTTTTATTTTTATTACACAGCTATATAACTTACCGTTTTCGGCATTATATATTTTACCATTTTCGTATTTGCCTTCGCTTACTTTTTTAAATCCTGATAATAAATTCATACCCATAATAGCACGGCTACGTAATTTAGCATCAGGGTTTTTGTCATCTAATTTAGCTTTTCCATCAGCACGTAATGGCTCTTTTAACCAAACTATTGCACCATTATACACATCGCCTGTTTTTACAATTTTAATTTTTGCCTTACCCGATTCGGTAAGCCATGTACCCTCTAATGTAGGTGTAGTTTGTGCGTAACTAACTACTGCAAATAATGTAGCAATTGCTAATGTTAATATTTTTTTCATTTTAAATTAATTATCGGTTTAGCATTATTGGCATTACCAACATAAGTATGTCTTCGTTGGCGTTTTCTTTTACTGATGGTAGTATGATACCTGCGCGGTTAGGCGCGCTCATTTCTATGTTTATTTCGTCAGAATCAATGTTGTTTAACATCTCTACTATAAACTTAGAGTTAAAGCCTATTTCCATATCCTCGCCTTGGTATTGGCACGTCATACGCTCGTTGGCTTCGTTAGCATAGTCCAAATCTTCGGCAGTAAGGTTAAGTTCGTTACCACTAATTTTTAGGCGTACTTGGTGTGTTGTTTTGTTTGAATAAATACTTACCAAACTAATTTTACGTGCTAAGTCCGTACGACCAACGGTTAATATATTTGGGTTGTTTTTAGGTATTACTGCTTCGTAGTTAGGGTATTTACCATCTATTAATCGGCACGTTAATTCGTACGAACCAAATTTAAACAATGCGTTAGTTTCATTATATTCTACACGTACTTGCTCATCTATACTTCCGCAGGTATTTTTAAGTAATGTTAATGGTTTTTTGGGCACAATGAACGATGCTGTACTTGTAGCACGCACATCAGAGCGTTTGTAGCTTACTAGCTTGTGTGCATCAGTAGCTACAAAAGTTACATCTTCGGGCGATAATTGAAAAAACACACCATTCATCATTGGACGCAAATCGTCGCTACCTGTAGCAAATATAGTTTTTGTAACTGCGTTAGCTAATATGTGCGAGTGTATATCAAACGATGAAGCAGTATCAATGCTTGGGTGCTTTGGATACTCGTCTCCGTCGTTACCTGCAATTTTGTACTTACCATCGCCAGCCGAAAGTTCAATACCATACGTATCTACATTTATTGTAAAACTTATTGGCAACTCAGGCAACTCATTAAGTGTTTGCATTAATATTTTGGCAGGAACACATATAGTACCAGTAGATTCGGACTTTACAGGTACTTGCGTACGTATAGTGTTATCCAAGTCAGATGCTGTAACTTTTAGTACTGCATTATCTAATTCAAAATAAAAATGGTCTAAAATAGGTAGTGTGTTACTGTTGTTTAATACACCACTAATTTGTTTTAAGTGTGCTTTTAATGTGCTTGATGATACTATAAAATTCATGGTTTATTGAGATTTCTTTTTTTAATTATTTAATTACAAATATAGTTTTTGATGCTTAATTAAGTAATAGAGTTATGAATACTTTACTACTATTTCTTAACAATTGGCACAAAATAATTGAGTGGTTTTACAAAATTATCCAACATACCATATTGTAACGTAGTAAGTGGCAAAGTATTGTTTATAAGCGCATACACACGGTCGTGGTCTTCTTCGGTGGGTGTGCCGCCGTGGTCGGTACTGCCTTTAGGTAATTTTATGATGAATGTTTTTATTGTAATTTTCTCTGCTCCATTGTGTACTATGGTCATTTCGTAAAGTGGTTTAGATTTTAGTACTGAGTCGGTTTTGGCTTTGGTGCAACCTGCATCAAAGTTTTCTACTACTGCTAGTTTAAACGAATTTAACCACATATTAAGCGCAAGTGTATCAAATACTATGGTTTGCTTGTTACCGTTCATTAAGCTGTACGTACCGTTATTATTATGAAAGTTATAACTTGGGTTTTTACTTTCGTTATAAAAATTCATACTAATTTCATTAATATCTTTTTTATTCAACGAAAACAATAAGTTGCCTCGCCACGCTCCCTCTACAGTACTATAACGAGGGGTTAAATACCCTTGAAAACCCTCAATGTGTGTTAAATAAGGCGTTGCAGAGTTTTCTAACAACATATATGTACCTGCATGGTTCATATCGGGACCTGCTACGTAATAGGTTTTTATAATTTCATCGCCAGCATATATTTCTATTTTTTTGGCATTAGTAGCCATACTTTTAAGCAAGCCTGGTATGGTGTTATTGGGCACGGGCGCACGTACGCTTAGTTTTTTTATGGTGGTAAGTAATATATCCACCATATCTTGTCGGGCTTCGTACTTACCGTTTAGTTTCCAAGCACTGCCATTACGTGTAAGTAGTACTTTTGCGTTGTTTTTATCAGCAATAAATATTTTGGTGATGCTTGCGGTATCAGCCACGGCAAAGTCGGCGTTAGCTTTAGTAAGCGTTCCTTTTTTGTTTTTGTAACGGAGTACACCACCTGTAATTATAGCTAATAATAGTAGTACAACTATAAGCGGATTGTTGCGTAGTTTTTGCATTAAGTTAAAATAGGAGTGTTTATATTTAGTTGAAGTTAAACTCGTTTTTGGTTGTAAATAATTACAGCTTCAAATAAAAGCATTTTTTATTTGAAGCTGTAATTTATCTATTTTATAATAAGGAATAGTTATGCGCCTACTACTACTTTGGCTACACGCAAGGGCTTACCGTTAAGGTTGTAACCTTTTTCTAATTCATCAACTATTTTACCTTTCATTTTGTTACTTGGCGCAGGTATGGTGGTTATGGCTTCGTGTATATCCGAGTTAAACTCCATTCCTATTGATTCCAAGGGCTCTAAGCCTTTTTGAATTAGGGCATTGCGCACTTTATTGTGTATTAGTTTTACACCTTCTTTTACTGCGTCAATATTGGTAGCTTCGGCTATTGCTTTTGATGCACGGTCAAAATCGTCCAATACACTTATCATACTTACTACCATATCTTTACCTGCGGTAGCCATGTAATCTTGGCGCTCTTTTATGCTTCTACGCTTATAATTGTCATACTCTGCGTACATGCGCATGTATTTATCGTTAAGTTCAGTTACTTTATTTTGTAATTGTTCTACTTCGCTAAGTTCTATTACAGGCTCTGTTGCAGTTTGTGTTTGCGCTGTGTTTTCGGTATTCTCAACGGTTTGTGCTGCTGTAGCTTCGTTGGTAGTAGTTTCGTTTGTGTTTTCCATTTTGTATAATTTTACACCTTAATTTCAAATAGCTTGCCGTTTGTTTTTTAAGGTCAATTTGTCATTTGTTTTTATTATTAAAAGTCTATTAAGGCAGTACCTAATTGTGCGTGCATTGTGCCAAAACGTTCCATTACTTGGTTTACAAATTCGTTGCTCACTATTTTTTTTATATCCTCTACGTCTTTTATTATGTAATCTAACTCTGATATTTTAAATGTTTGCTCATAATTGCCTGCGGTAAATTGCACCATGTATTTTCCGTTCATATAAAATATTGCTATTTTGCATTGTGGGTGAGGTATTTCGGCTATTACACGCATTGGTACATTGTTTTAGTATTGGTGTGCAAATGTAGAATTTTTATTTACTCAATATCTTAAATTCGGTACGTCGGTTAGTTTGGCGTCCAATTTCGGTGTCGTTGGTTGCTATTGCTACCGTTTCTCCGTAACCTTTAGCGGTTAATCTGCCACTATCAATACCTTTGCTTACTAAGTACGCCACTACCGATTGCGAGCGACTTACGCTCAATTTCATATTGTACTCATCGCTCCCTTTACTATCAGTATGGCTACCCAATTCTATTTTTAGTGTCGGATTTTCTTGTAACAATTTTATTAAATTTTCTAACTCACTTGCCGATTCGGTACGTATGGTAGCTTTATCAAAATCAAAAAAGATGTTGCGCAACACTATAGATTTACCTACATCTATTTTCTTTAAGGCTATGTTTTTTACAATTTCGTTGTAGGTACTGTTGTTCATTACATCAAAATTTTCGGAGTGAAACAAGTAACCATTTTTCTTTACAGCAATACCATAATTTTTCCCCGAAGGCAATGATACCAAGTATTTACCACTCGTACTGTTGCTACTAAATACAGCTACAATTTCATTTTTTACGTTATCAATAAGTTCTATACTTGCCTCAAGTGGTTGTTTAGTTTCTTCGTCGCTTATTACCCCCTTGAGTAATGTAAGTGCTGGAGCAGCTATTTCTACTGCTTTTTCGGCACGTACTTCGTTTATAGGAGCGGCTATACTTGCTATTAAGTTATCATCGCCATTAAGGTTAGGTTGTTTTTCGGGACCTAAAAACGTTATTTTATAAATATCATTTCCACCATAACCACCATCAGCACTTGATGCGTAATAGCCATGACGACCATTTGCCGATAGTACAAAAAACACATCATCGCTTGCAGTGTTTATTGGTAAGCCAATATTTTCGGGTGTTTGCCACACTCCGTTTTCTAATTTAGATTTAAAAATATCATATCCACCAATACTATTGTGCCCTTGGCTGGCAAAGTATAATGTTTTACCATCAGGCATTATAAATACAGCATCTTCGTCGTAAGGCGTGTTAATAGTAGCTCCTAAGTTTTGTAAATTATCCCATTTGCCTTTCGCATTAAGTGTAACGGTGTATATATCGTGCCCGCCAAGCGTTCCTTGCTCTCTATCGCTTACAAAGTATAATGTTTTACCATCGTATGATAATGATGCCGAAGGCTCGTGTGCATCACTATTTACAGGCTTTCCGTAACTTTCGGGTTTACTCCATTTAGTCCCCGTAAGTATCGAATAATATAAATCGCCTCTGTTTTTTGAACCATTGTAACTAATCAATTGCGAGCCATCAGGCGAAAGACCAACTACAGCATCGTGTTGCGAAGCTATGTTTACTGGAGCACCTATGTTTACTGGCTTGTTAAACACACTATTAAATTGATAAGACACGAATATATCTTCAAAATATTCGTTAATATTTTCGTCTAACTCATCAGTCATACCACCTTGGCGGCGCGATGTAAAATACATCACATCTTCGTCGGCACTAATAATAGGGCCATACTCAGGGAATTTACTATTTACCACTGGGCCCAAATTATCAATAAATACACGTACAGGTTTCTTAGCTAATTCCAATCCGTTTTTACACTCTTCAATACGCTTAATACATACCGCTAGGTTTTCGTCGCCTACTTTTAAGGTCTTTTTTTGCAATTGATATTCTATTATAGCCTCCGTAAATTTATTGTTAAGATGCTCGCCATAGCCTATGTAATAGTGGATTAATGGATCAATTGTAGGATTTAGTTTAAATGCTTTTTCCAAATACTGCAACGCTTTTTGTTTAGTACCCGATTCTAAATAACATTGTCCAATTTTTAAATTTAAAGCGGCGTTATTAGGGTTAAAATCGTTGGCTTTAAGGTACGACGGTAATGCTAAACGCATATACGCACGACCTTCGTCGTAGTATTTATTGCCAATTTTTATTTCGTCTTTAGCTTGCGATAATTCTTCTTTTTTACCAGGGAAATTATCTTTATCAAAATCAATATTAGTTTGTGCCAATGCAGTAGTAGCAAGCAATACGCACGATAGTAAGGTGTATAATAGTTTAGTCATTGGATTAGTTTTTATATAGTTAATTAGTTGTATAAAACGAGTGCTTATTTAGTGCCACAATCTCTGTTTACGAATACAGTAGCTTCAACATTGCCTAAGTTTTTAGCTTCGTTCAAATCATCGCAAGCACCATTAAAATCGCGCAATAATTCTTTACTTATACCTCGGTTAAGATACGCATCGCTATCCTTTTTATTTATTGATAATGCTTGTGTAGCAGCATCTATGGCTTTGTTGTACTCTTTTAATTTGTAATACGCAGCACTTAAGTTAGTATATGCAGTATTATTGTTTTTATCTATGCTTATACATTTATTAAAATCGGCTACTGCATTGTCGTATTGTTTGTTGTCAAAGTATGCACGTCCTCGGTTGTTAAGGGCTTGGTAGTAATCGGGCTTTTGTTTTATAGCATTAGTGTAAGCATTTATAGCTCCTGCGTAATCTTGCTTTTGACGTTTGGCACTTCCCAAATTATTATAGGCAAAGTACAATTTATCATCAGCTATTATGGCTTTGTTATAATCGGCTATTGCTTCATCAAATTTATTTAACATCTTATAACAACTGCCTCTATCGTTGTATCCATAGGCGTTTTGCGCATTAGCAGTTAAACATTGTGTGTAATATGTTATTGCTTCCGAATAATTTTTGCGCATAAAACTTATTACACCTAAGTTGTAAGGAGCTTTATCATTTTGAGCATTAGCAACACTCGTAGCCTTAAACCATTCTATAGCAGTATTGGTATCTTTAAGTTGTAAACAACTTTTAGCACATAGTAACGAAGCATCATCATAGGTTGGTTTTTGTTTAAATGCTAAGGTTGCATTTTGTTTACTTTGGTCGTATTCACGTTTATCAAAGTAGCATAAGGCTTTGCTATACATTGCTTTTTCGTTAGTGGAAAGTAGTGCCAACGAAGCATCAAATTGTTGTATTGCATTGTCGTAATTGTGTGCGTTATAAGCTGTTATTCCTGCGTTGTACAATTGCTCGGCTTGTTGCTCGGGTGTTAAGTTTACTTTCACTTTTACGGTATCTTGCGCTAATGCAGAAGTTGCTGTAATGGCAATGCCAATGAGTAATGTGGATAAATGTTTCATCGTTTTTTATTTTGTTTTTTTAATTCTAATTCTATTAATGCACGGTCTTTATTTAACTCTGCTTTTAATTCTTTTTCTGTGGGTAAATATAGTTTATAGCGCGACGAAAATAGTTGCTTATTTTCTTTAAGCACTGAGTATTTTATTACTGATTCGTTTTGTTCCGAACATAGTATTAAACCTATTGTGGGATTATCTCCCGCTTGCTTATATTTATCTTCGTACATACGCACGTACATATCCATTTGCCCTACATCTTGATGGGTAAGCTTGCCTATTTTTAAATCTATTAATACAAAACATTTTAGCACATAGTTATAAAACACTAAATCTATGTAGTAATGTTCGGTGTCTGCATCTATGTGCTGCTGGCGGTTTACAAAGGCAAAGCCCTTACCCAACTCCAACAAAAAATGTTGTACGTTATCTAGCAAGGCTTGTTCTAGTTCATTCTCAAATAAATGCTGACCTGGTTTTATTTGTAAAAACTCAAGTACGTAAGGGTCTTTAATAAAATCGGTAATGTGTGGCGCAAGCTCTTTAGTTTTTTGTGTAGCTTCTTTTTTTACTGCTTTTTTATTTTTACTACTTATTATTCGTTCATAATAAAAACTATTTATTTGTCGTTCAAGCCCACGTACGCCCCAATTTTGTTCCACCGCTTCTTTAATATAATAGGTGCGTGCATCAGTGTTTTCTACACGCATTAATAACTTGTACTGACTCCACGACAATTCTCTCCACACTGTGGAGAGAATTTGTGCTTCGGGAGATTCGCTCCACACTGTGGAGCGAATTGGTGTTTTTTTAATAACGCTTGTAACGCCAGTGTTATCAATGGTTTTAGCCTCAAAAGATTCTCTCCACAGTGTGGAGAGAATTGGGAATGTGCTATAAAATTGACGCATATTCCATAAACTTTGTACACTATAACCTCCCTTAAATTCTTTGTTAAGTTTTGTAGATAATTCTTGCAATACCGCTTTGCCATATTCAGCTTTGTGCTTGCCTTTTTGTTCGTCTTCTACTATAAGTTTACCTACGTGCCAGTAAGCCACCACCATAACGCTATTTACTGCTTTATAAGCGGATCCTTGTGCTTGCTGTACTATTTGTTTTACGGCAGTGTAAAGTGTAGGTGTTTTTACAGCTTTTTTTGCAGCCACTTTTTTAGGACTACTTTTTACTACGGTTATTGTTTTTTTTGCAGTTGCCATTTATCTTATTTTAAAATTGATAAGCGGTATTAAGCAATATACATAAGTGTTTCATCGTTTTTTATTTTTTGCATTTATTTTCAAACATACTCGTTTTAGGTTTTAAAACAATAGGGTTGCAATACATGTTATTGCAACCCTATTGTTTGTAATTGTAGCTACTATACGTAGTTATTAATTACCCAATTCCGATATAAATTTAATACGCATTAAGCGTATTTCGCTCTCTTCAAAATCGCCACCTAATTCAGCTAAAGCTTCGCTCACACTATCCGTTTCGCACTCTTTAAAATAATCAAATATCTCTTCCTGTTTATCTTCGTCCATTACATCATTTATATAATAATTGATGTTCACTTTTGTACCACTCGATACTATGTGCTCCACCTCCGATATAAGTTCGTCTATTTTTATTCCTTTTGCACGAGCTATATCGTTTAAGCCTATTTTTTTATCAATATTTTGAATGATGTGTACTTTTAATCCCGATTTATTTACCACCGATTTTACCACCATATCCTGCGCACGTTCTATCTCATTTTCGGCTACATATTTGGCTATCAGCTCTATAAATTCTTTGCCAAAACGTACTGCCTTACCTGTACCTACGCCCGTTATGTTTTTCATATCGTCCATAGTTATAGGATATTGCGTAGCCATATCTTCCAACGATGGGTCTTGAAACACTACAAACGGCGGTACTTGTTTTTGTTTAGCTATTTTTTTACGTAAGTCTTTAAGCATAGCAAACAATGTTTCGTCAGCTACTCCCCCACCTTTTCCTGCTCCCGCTTCGCTATCTTCATCTTCTTGTACATCAACCTCAAAATCGTGGTCTTTGGTAAATTTAATAGAGTATGGTTTTTCCATAAACTCATTTCCTTTATCCGTTATTTTTAATAGGCCATACGCCTCTACATCTTTTTCTAAAAAACCGTTTACAATAGTTTGGCGCACTACTGCTCCCCAATGCTTAGCGTTGTTCTTACTGCCTTTGCCAAACAGTTTTAATTTATCGTGCTTAAATTGTTTTATTACACTGTTTTCAGTACCTGTAATTATGTGTATTAAATGCTCGTCTTTAAATTGTTGTTTGGTAAATGCAATAGTATCCAACAACAAACAAATATCTTCTTCGGCCTCAAATTTTTCTTTTGGATACAAACAACTGTCGCACATTTTGTTGCAACCTTCTTCGTTAAATACCTCACCAAAATAATTTAATAATTGTTTGCGTCGGCACGATGAACACTCAGCAAACGCTACAACTTCGCTTATTAATTCTTTGCCTATTTCTTGTTCGGCAACGGGTTTTCCGTTTAAGAATTTCTCTAATTTATCAATATCTTTTTGGGCATAAAATGCAATACAATTTCCTTCGCCGCCATCGCGTCCTGCACGACCAGTTTCTTGGTAATAACCCTCCAAACTTTTGGGCATATCATAGTGTATTACAAAGCGCACATCGGGTTTATCTATCCCCATTCCAAATGCAATGGTAGCTACTATTACGTTTAGATCTTCCATCAAAAACGCATCTTGTATGCCCGCACGTTCTTTGGCCTCTAAGCCTGCGTGATACGGCGATGCGTTTATACCATTTACTTTTAATACTTGCGCTAACTCCTCTACTTTTTTACGACTAAGGCAATATATAATCCCTGACTTTCCGTTAGTGCCTTTTATGTATTTTATTATGTCTTTATTTACATTAGATGTTTTGGGGCGTACCTCGTAATATAAGTTATCTCGGTTAAATGATGACTTGTATAGTATGGCATTTTCCATACCCAAATTTTTCATAATATCTTGTTGTACTTTAGGCGTAGCAGTAGCTGTTAGTGCAATTATTGGTACAGTACCTATTGCTTCTATAATGCTACGCAAACGGCGATATTCAGGTCTGAAATCGTGCCCCCATTCCGATATGCAGTGCGCTTCATCAATAGCAAAAAAAGATATTTTTATTTCTTTAAAAAAAGCAATATTTTCATCCTTAGTAAGCGATTCGGGTGCTACGTATAACAACTTAGTAACTCCCGATTTTATATCGTTTTTTACACGTGTTATTTCTGTTTTATTTAACGACGAATTTAAAAAATGTGCAATACCATCTTGCTCGCTTACGTTGCGTAGTGCATCTACTTGGTTTTTCATTAACGCTATAAGTGGCGAAACTACTATGCACGTACCCTCTTGTATTAATGCTGGTAATTGGTAACACATAGATTTACCGCCACCTGTGGGCATTATTACAAAGGTGTCTTTACCCTCCATCAAATTAGTTATTACGGCTTCCTGCTGACCTTTAAATTTATTGAAGCCAAAATATTTTTGCAAATGAATTTTTAAATCGGTTGTTGGCGTAGCTAATGTATCTGTAGGCATTGTTATATATGGTTTTATGTAGGTTAAAATAAATGTTGTTTTTATCGCTTACTAAAATAAACATAAAATTTTGTTTTGAGCGCATAATTATTTTTTAAATTGAATAGTTGTAAGTGGCAAATAATAGTATCTTCGAAAATAATTAACTACTTTTTTAAATCTAAATTTAAAACAACATTAACTATGTCAAACTCAATATGGAGACGTAAGCCCATCAGTGCTTTTGAAGCTGATATGAAAAAAAGCGAACTTAAACGTGTACTTACCAAGTGGGGGCTTACCAGCTTAGGTATAGGCGCAGTAATAGGTGGCGGTATATTTACACTTACAGGTATAGCCGCGCACGATTTTGCTGGACCAGCATTAGCACTATCATTCGTAATAGCAGGTATCGGTTGTGTATTTGCGGCATTGTGTTATGCAGAGTTTGCATCAGTACTACCAGTTGAGGGAAGTGCTTATGCTTATGCTTATGGCACTATTGGCGAATTTTTCGCATGGTTTATTGGTTGGAATTTAGTATTGGAATATATGATGGGCGCCACAACAGTTGCTGTAGCATGGAGTGGATATTTTGGTAAACTATTGCACTTGTTTCATATAAATTTACCGTTATGGATTATGAACGACCCTGCAACTGCCGCAACTAAAGCCGCAGAGTTAGGACAAGCTGCTCCAGCATTTGCATTTAATTTACCTGCATTTTTAATAACTTGGGTAGTTACAGCCATATTAGTAAAAGGTATTAAAGAAGCTGCAAGCGCTAATAACGTTATTGTAATAGTTAAAATAGCAGTAGTATTGTTTGTAATAATAGTTGGTGCATTTTATGTTGATACTGCAAACTGGCATCCATTTATACCTACAGCAGTAGATGTTGTAAACCCTGTTACTAGCGAAGTAACATCATCATTTGGTTGGAAAGGAGTTATTACAGCCTCTACCATTGTGTTTTTTGCATACATAGGTTTTGACGCAGTAAGTACACAAGCTGGCGAAGCTATTAATCCTAAGAAAGACGTTCCTTTTGCAATTATAGCATCGTTAATTATATGTACTGTGTTATACATATTGGTATCATTGGTGCTTACAGGTATGGTGCCTTATAGTAAACTAGATATTACAGCTCCAGTAGCATCAGCTTTTGAGGGCGTAGGTTTAACGTGGGCTGTGTTCTTAATAGTAATAGCCGCTACCGCAGGTTTGTTTTCGGTTATGTTGGTAATGATGTTGGCACAAACGCGTATATTTTTAGGTATGGCCAAAGATGGTTTATTACCTCGTGGCTTATTTGGCGATTTGCACCCTACGTTTAAAACACCATATAAATCAACCATATTAGTAGGTTTAATAATTTCGATTGTGGCATCAGTAACACCTATTAACAAAATATCAGAAATGTGCAGCATGGGTACTTTATTAGCTTTTGCTATGGTATCGGGAGCTGTAATGCTGTTACGCTATACTAAACCCGAATTAGAGCGTCCTTACAAAACACCTGCTGTATATGTTGTAGGTTCATTGGGGGTTGCGTTTAATTTATTTTTAATGACTTTTGTTCGTCCCGAAACTTGGATAGCATTTTTAGTATGGGGCGGATTGGGTATAATAGTGTATTTAGTTTATGGTTATCAACGTAGTAATTTACAAGAAGGATATAGTGATAATTATTATCTAAAAGCGTTAAAAAATTACACGCAATTAAACGGCAGAGCAGGAATAAGTGAATATTGGATTTTTACTATTGTAAATTCAATAATTACCTTTGGATTAGCTTTACTTGGTCTTTGGATTAGCACTAATTTATTATTAAGTGTTTTTGTTTTATTAACTTTAATACCAAATATTACAGTAGGAATAAGAAGGTTGCATGATATAGGGAAAAGTGGATGGTTTTTATTGATTCCTATTTACAATATAATTTTGCTTAGAACTGAAGGTAGTATTGAAGACAATCAATATGGTAGTGCATCTAAATCGAACGAACAATTATAAAATTATTAAAACAAACTAATGAGCATATTTCATACCGCAGAGCGTGTGTCCAACGTTGATAAATCGGACAATATTATATTTCAACGTTCGCTATTTGCTTACTACGAAGCCGCAAAAATAGTAAGCGGACAAGTATTAGAAATAGGTACTGGCGAGGGTTATGGCTTAGAAATAATTTCTAAAAAAGCC
>JBEBIC010000270.1:0-3668 GCA_040080595.1 Bacteroidia bacterium
GCTTTTTTATGTTTTGAATAATTATTTTATTTACGCTCTTGCAACAACTTTAATATAGTTTCATTTTGTTGTTTTAGTTGTTGTATTTGGTCTTCCAATAATTTTATTTTTTCATTTTCGTTATTGGGTTTTGTTTTAAGCACATCTATTTGTTGTTGCTGTTCTTTTATGGCGTTTACAAGTACAGGTATAAGTTCGGTATAGGTTACACTTAACATTCCTTTTTCGTCCTCGTGTACTACTGTAGGTACAAGTTCTTTAAGCTCTTGCGCCAAGAAACCTAAGTGTAATTTTTCGCCACGATGTATATTTTCTTTGTTCCAATTATAACTTACAGGATTCATTTTTGTTACTTCGTTTAATCCAAATTTCACAGGTGTAATGTTTGTTTTTAAACGCATATCCGAACTTATATCGGGAGCATTGGCACAATACAATGTATTCCAACGTTGTACAGCAAGTCCTAAATCTCTAAATCCTGAACCTCCGTCTCCTATTAGCGTTCCACCCATCATGTAATTTTCATTTCCTCCAAAATCTACATACAATATACCATCAGGGTTAGTAAATGAACCATACGTTGTTAATATATTATAGTGAAATGCTAATCCGCCCGCTTGCAGTGTCATTACTCTATTGCCTATAGCAGGAGTAGCTACATGCAATGGAGCTACAGGCGCACCACTAAGTCCTATACCTACATTACCAGTTGTACCTTGTATTACAAATTTTGGATTTACCCAAGCGTTATTTACACTAGGGTCGGTATTAATATAAAATATGCTATTGGGGGCATCTAAGTTACCTGCAGTCATATTAGCTACTATTCCCATACGGGCTAACGGTTGGTTGTTCATTGCAAAACTTATATGTTCAGAAGCAGAACCATTGTAACCTGGCAAAGTTCTATTAAATATAGCATTACTTGCATGTAATGGATCGTAAGGTCCTCCGTCGCTACCTGGTCTAACATATATATCATTAACATGTAGTGGTGCTATAGGTGTAGTGGCTAATATACCTACATAACCATTGGGTGCTATGTTTACCAATTCAGCACCATTAAATGCAAATGTGAAATTGTTGTTAGCTCCCGCTCCATAGGTTTGTCCACGTTTTACTAAGTCCCAGTGGTCGGTAGTGTTTTCGTTGGTAAAGCGTAAAGCGTGAAAGTTAGGGTTGGGAGAGTGTAAGTGTAATGGTGCGCTAGGATTATTAGTACCTATACCTACGCTACCGTCTCCTTTAACAATAAGTAGATTATCATTAGTGCGTGTGTTTAACAAACTATTATAAACCCCTGAAGTTACTGCAAATGGCACATCTCCTGCTGTTGCGCCTAACGTACTTGCTATTAAGCCATTTGAACCGTTAGATGATATACTTCCCGCCCAACCTGTTGCTGTAGATGGGTTGTGCCAGTTTAACGAATAACTATTGCAACCATTGCTCAATCCTCCAAAGTTTGTACCATTGTTACTTAACATGCCCGCACCAGCACTCGTACCAAACGACATACCAGTGTTTACTTGTATTTTATCCGCCGCAAAATTATAGCCTCCATAAGGTAATGTTGAAAATACTTCAAACTCGGATATACGAGCTTGTCCACCAATACCTAATGCGTCAGGCGTTACACGCAATTGTGGTAGCAAAACTGGATTTGTATAAGGTACTGGATTAGTAATATAATGTATGCCCGCATTTAAGTTAGTAGCTAGTGTTACCCATGTATTTGTAGTGCCATCATACATTTCTACTTTAAACGTGCCTCCTAACAAATCAGTAGCCCACCAACCTGCTATAGATACATAAAAATTATTTCCATTTATACCCCATTGTGCCGCTAGTGGCACATCTATATCAACATACGATGTGGTGTTGTTAAAATCTATATAAGAACTCATAGTACCATCAGTAACAGAACCTGTACCATTGAGCACAAAAGAACCTGTAGGTGTATTACTAGCTAACAATATGGTATTGCCACGGTGGTAAATGGGTGTAATAACATTGGCGCGTGATACAGTGTAACCATTTACATCTAATTTTGCAATGGGAGTAGTTGTACCTATGCCTACGTTACCCGCAACAGGGTTTAATGATAGTGTATTGTATCCAACACCTCGCTCGTGGCTTTGTACTATACCTACTCCATCATCTGTCATACCTATTTCAATTTCTTTTCTATCGCTTGCTCTTGATACGCCTAATTGTAAATAATGCTGACCAACCAACGTGTAGTTAGCAGCCGTAGAACCCAAATCTTTACTTACTCTTACTCTATGGTCTAGCGTACCTACTGAAGGTATTCCCATTTGTATATTATTTGCAGAATCAATAGTAAGAGCCTCAGCTCCAGGAGTAAAAATATCAGGCTGTTGAAATATTCTAAATGTTTTTGTTATGCTATCATTATCAATGTTCCACGTAAGATTATTTGCTGATGGAGTTTGTTGGTATTTAGTTAATGATAAGCGACCTTGAAACACAGCACCACCTCTTACATCTAATAAATACGGAACACCAAGTATTGACATATTAACAGGAACATTAGTACCTATACCTACATTACCAATGCTATCAATAATCATACGCTCAGTATTATTGGTACGTATGCGCAAAGATTTGTTATCAGTAGTGCCTAAGAAGTTAGTGCTTGGGTTAGTACCTGCATTACCTTTTAGTAACCATGCTTGTGTAGCTATACTATTATTTATGCTATCGCTTATTATGTCTAATATATTTTGTCCGCCTACATATAAGCTGTCCATATTACTAAAACCACCATTAAATGTTTGGCTAGTTATGGTGTTGGTATTTATTATACCTAAAAATGCACTGTCGCTACGCAATACTTGGGCGTATATACTATCGGCACGTAGGTATTTTAGTACTATAGTATCTTTGGTAGCTAAATAATCTTTAATGGTATTTTCTATTACTGTATTAAGACTTTGTCCGTTTATTACTAAGCTGTCAAACTTACCTAATGTGCTGTATAGGCTATCTGTACGTAGGTATTTTATTACCACTGTATCTTTGGTGCTTATTAATGAATTGAGGTATTGTGTAAGATTTTGCCCACCTACATATATACTATCAAAACGTCCAAAACCTGCTTTAATACTGTCTGTTACTATGTAGTTGGTTTGTATATAATTGGTAATAAGTTGCTTTATAAATGCGCTATCGCTTTTTATGTACGTAGCTAATAAGTTAGTGATGAGTGCTGTATCTATTTTTACATAATTGGCAATTAATGTATCTGCCTTTATTATGTTTATGATAACAGTATCGCCACTGTTTACAATACCTGTGGCACTACACATACTTTTCCATAGGCTGGTAGTGGAGTTGTAATAACTAAAACAATTATCATCAGTATTATACACTAACAAACCATTTGGTGGAGTTACTATGGCATTCATTTGCACAGTATTCATACGAGGTGTAAGCAAGCCTTTGTCTGTTGCTTGCAACTCTAGTATGGCTTTTGTGTTGGGTGTGGTGGTGCCTATACCTACATTGTTTTGGGCAAATAAATTACTCGTAATAAGTAATGCGGTAAGTAGTAAAAGTTGTTTCATGGGTTCTTATTTTTTTTCTAATGCTAGGTGATATAGTTTAAATTAATACTCCAAAACGAAATTTAATTTATTATATAG
>JBEBIC010000049.1:0-15377 GCA_040080595.1 Bacteroidia bacterium
CCATAGTCTTTAGCAGTTTCATTAGTTTCTACCAATGCGTTAAACAAACGTGCGCCATCAAGGTGTAATGCCAAGTTGTTTTGTACGCACGTTTGTTTTATTTTTTGTATTTCGTTAAAATCATAAATGCTCCCTCCGCCTTTATTCATGGTGTTTTCAAGCGATACTAAGCGTGTAGTAGCTTGATGAATATCGTTAGGATTATTAATACTTTCTTGCACTTGATGCGCAGTAATACGTCCTCTATCTCCATCAATAGTTTTAACCGACGATAGCGCATTAATAGCAATACCGCCACCTTCATACACATATATATGCGATAACTTCTCGCATATAACTTCGCTACCTGGTGTACAATGTGCTTTTATGGCTAATTGATTAGTCATAGTACCCGACACGCAAAACAACCCCGCTTCCATACCAAATAGTTGAGCGGCCTTGTTTTCTAAGGTATTTATGCAAGGGTCATCTCCAAATACATCATCGCCCACTTGCGCTAGTTGCATAGCCTCCAGCATGTGTGGTGTGGGTTGTGTAACGGTATCGCTTCTTAAATCTACACGCATATTTTTTTAGTAGGATAGTTTAGTAATTACGAATTACGTTTAAAATCAATTGATGATTCAATTAACATTTTTCAATAATTAATGCACTTGCACCACCACCGCCATTGCATATAGCTGCTGCTCCATACTTAGCATTGTTTTGGTGTAATACATTTATTAAAGTAACTACTATTCTACAACCTGAGCTTCCTAGTGGGTGCCCCAATGCTACCGCTCCGCCGTTTACGTTTACTTTGCTCGCATCTAAATTCAATAGTTTATTATTCGCTAATGATACTGCGGCAAATGCTTCGTTTATTTCGTAATAGTTTATTTGGTCAGCGGTTAATCCTGCATTTTTAATAGCTATTGGCAATGCCTTAGCAGGTGTGGTAGTAAACCATTCTGGGGCTTGTTGCGCATCAGCATAACCTATTATTTTAGCTAATGGAGTTAAGCCCAATTCTTTTAATTTTTCGCCACTTACTAATATAATTGCCGATGCACCATCGTTTAAGTTACTAGCATTAGCAGCAGTTACAGTACCTTCTTTTACAAACACTGGTTTAAGTGTAGGTATTTTATCAAAGCTAACTGCGGTATAATCTTCGTCGGCTATTACGCTTGTTTTGTTGCCTTTGCGGTCGGTTATTTCTACTGGGCATATTTCGTTAGTAAACTTACCAGCTTTGTACGCATCGGCAGCACGTGTGTACGATTGTATTGCGTACGCATCTTGCATCTCACGTGTTAGCGATAATTCTTTAGCGCATAACTCGGCTGCATTACCCATGTGGTAGTTATTATATACGTCCCACAAGCCATCTTTTATAAGACCATCGGCCATATTTACATTACCTAATTTAAAACCAGCGCGCGATTTTTCTAAGTAGTGTGGTACGTTACTCATACTTTCCATACCACCTGCTACTACTACATCATTAATACCTAATTGAATACTTTGTGCCGCCAACATTAACGCTTTAGTACCTGATGCGCACACCTTGTTAATAGTGGTGCTAGGCACTGTATTAGGTATGCCTGCAAATATACTTGCTTGCGTAGCAGGTGCTTGCCCTACTGCTGCCGATAGTACGTTACCCATATATACTTCGTTTACTAACTCAGGCGCTATACCTGCTTCTTGCAATGCTGCTTTTATAGCTACTGCGCCCAGTTGTGGTGCGCTAAGACTGCTTAATGCTCCGTTAAATGTTCCTATTGCAGTACGTTTTGCTGCTACTATAAATACTTCTTTCATTGTGTGTTTTTAGTTTTTAGTTTATTTTAAATGATGATGTAAAATTAATTATTTTTTGTAGAGTAATTCCAGTAATAAACTATTAAACAAATTAGCCTGTAATTTGTAGCCTTGTGGTGTTAGATGTATATAATCGGCACGCGCCAAGTTGCACGCCAGCCAAGCATTATAACAGTTTTTATTGCCCATAATAGCGTACCAATCCCAATAACTTAGGTTGTATTCTATGGCTATTTTTTTAAGTACATTATTCACAATGGTAGTATTGGTGCATAGTTCGTTGGCGTTATATTGCGCATGCCCTGCGTTGGTAATAATTATACGTGCGTTAGATTTGGTGTAGCACGCATTAATTACCGTAAGCGCATCTCTATACAACTGAGCCGAATCAAAGGGTTGATTATACGCATCGTTTGCACCTAATGATAGTATAATAACCGAAGCCTGCGCTACGTATGGTGAGTACAGATTAATGTATTTGGCTGCGGTTTTGTAGCTAGCTCCATTTAAACCTAAATTATAATATGTAGCCGTTGCGTTTGTGGCTTGTTCAGTAATATTCCATAACATAAATGCGCCAGTATCTGTGCGTGTGTAGTATAGCGTGTCTATGCTTAATTTGTTTTTAAGAGCAGTTTTTTTTACTAAAGTATAATTACTACTTGTTTCAAAATGTACTTGTGTACTTACTTTATGTTTTACAATAAAACCAATAAGCGAGTCGGTACTTTTAAAATAACTAAGGTGCGAGTAAGTACTATCATACTTGTTTTTAGCGCAACTTTTTACACTATACTCATTAAATGTTTGAATTGATAAATTAGTAGTTTGAAGCAACCCTTTCATAAATCTATGTGGAAGTATAATAGGTTCATTACTCTCAAAACCATTGCTATCTAAGCCTTGCATAAGGTTAGTACTCCAATACCCAGCTTGTATGTGCGAGTCGCCAATGTGTACAATGTTTAAGGTGCTTGGCACATTAATTGGTTGAGCGTTAAACATAAAATAATTATTGTTACGGGCTACAAACGATAAACTATCAGTAAAAGCCTCGCAATAATTTATACAGGCGTGCGCCATTAGTATAAAAATAATTACATTTACTCTTAAATATTTAGTCCCAATTATCATAACAATAAAGAACGTAAAAAATAATTAACCTTAATACATTACTATTATGAAAACTAAAAAAACAAATGCGCTATTATTAGCTACAGCATTATGCACAAGTTTATTATTTACTGCTTGCCGTAAAGAAAACAAAACCGAAACGGCAGATAACAACGAAGCCATAAGCGACGCATCAACATCTGAAGCTAAATTTGATAACAGTGGAAACGTTGCCGATGCTGCATTAGCAGGTGCTGGAGCAAGTGATATAAGCGGTAGAATAGGTAGTACTGATGACTTTTTTGCTAATACTTGTGCTGTATTAACTTGGGACACTGTATCAACACCTAAAAAAATTACTATTGATTTTGGTACAACAAATTGTTTGTGTAAAGACGGTATTAATCGTCGTGGTAAAATGATAATTACACACAGTGGCAAGTACCGTGTTTCTGGCTCCGTACACACTATTACGTTTAGCGATTTTTATGAAGACGATAATAAAATAGAAGGTACTAAAACAGTAACTAATAATGGTTTGAACGGCAGTTCGCAAATGTACTGGACTATAGTAGTAGTTGATGGAAAAATAACTTACGCTGATGGTACATCGGCAACTTGGGCAAGCAACCGTACACGCACACAAGTAAACGGACAAAGCACAGTAGGTTCGGGCGGTTGGATTGATGATGAATACGAAATAACAGGTACTGGAGGGGGCACAAGTGTAAAAGGAGTAACTTATACAGCTACTATTTTAACTGCATTACACAAAAAAGTAAAAGGTTGCAAACGCTTTACATCAGGCGTGTTGGAAATAGTTCCTACAGCATCAAACACTTACAAACGTCAAATAGATTTTGGTAACGGGGCTTGTGATAATCAAGCTACAGTAACCGTATTTAGAGGCAATAAGACAAAAACATATACCATTACGTTTAAAAAATAAATTATAACACAGGTGTAGTTTTAATAAAAAGCGTTGAGGATATAAAACCTCAGCGCTTTTTTTAATGAAATTATAATTCCTAAATAAGAATAACACATGCACAATTATTACACCAACACAAATACAGAGTGCTTACTTATACGCCCACTCACCATGCACGATGTAAGTGCGTGGCAAGAGTTTATGGCCGATTACGAATCCATAAAACTATTTCCAACATTTGTAACCGAAGCGCCCAATAGTGCCGAAATATGGATAGAAAAACAAATAGAACGCTATGCCCAAAATAGATTTGGGCTTATGGCATTAATAGATAAAAGCACCAACGAATTTGTAGGACAATGTGGTTTGTTAAGCAAAGAGGTTGATGGTGTTGATGAATTAGAAATAGGCTATAGTCTTATGCCTAAGCATACAGGAAAAGGCTATGCAACCGAAGCTGCGCAAGCGTTTAAAGCCATTGCGTTTGACAATAATTACACCCAAACAGTAATATCAATAATTCATATTGATAATATACCGTCGCAAAAAGTAGCTGAGCGCAACGGAATGACACGAAGCGCAAAAACTAATTACTTTGGCATTGATGCCTATGTGTATAGGGTTAATAAAGTGATTTAAAATAACATTAATTTTACACCTATTTGATGTATAAAATTGATTATTATTGCGGATAAATACAATTAACTTCTATTCTATGAACACTTTTCAGCGCATTACAAAAAAAACATTCGAAAAATTTGGAATTTTAATACGTCAGTACAACCCTGCTACTAGCGAAGATTTACGCCGTATAAAATTATTTGAACATTATGGTATTGATTTAGTTTTTGATATTGGTGCTAACAAAGGTCAATACGCCACAGGTATTATGGATACTGGTTATACTAATAAAATAGTGTCATTTGAGCCATTATCGGCAGCGCACGGCGTTATAAGTAAAACAAGTGCTAAATACCCCAACTGGACTGTAGCGCCACGTTGCGCAATAGGAGCGGTAAACGAACAAATAGAAATTAATATTTCGGAAAATTTGGTAAGCAGTACGTTACTAAATATGACAGACGAACATTATAACGGTGCGCCAGAATCTAAAATTATTGGTAAAGAAAAAGTACAGGTGCTTCCCTTAGACGAAGTGGGAGTTAACTATATAGGTACTGCCAAAAATATTTTTATTAAAATAGATGTGCAGGGTTTTGAACAACACGTTATAAACGGTGCGCAAACCATGCTTAGCAAAGCCAAAGGTGTAGAAATAGAAATTTCGTTAGTGCCCTTATACGATAATCAAACATGGTTACTACCGCAAATACTCGCCTACATGAGCGATAAAGGTTTTGAATTAACAAGTATAGTTCCTGCATTTACTAATAATGAAACAGGAAAAGTATTGCAGTGCAATGGTATATTTTTTCGCAAGTAAATAACCAATGAATTTTATAAAAAGCGTTGCGCATTTTTTTTCGCAATTACTAAACACACTTCTTTCGTTAGGTAAAATTATTTTAAAATCAAAGCGAGGAGTACATTTACCTAAGGCTACAAATGATACTTGTATTGTGTTAGGCAATGGGCCATCTTTAAAAACAACCTTAGAAAAACACAGTGCTATTTTATTAAAAACCGATTTGTTGTGTGTAAATAATTTTGCTACCTCCAAAGAGTACGAGTTGTTAAAGCCAAGCTATTATTTAATGCTTGACCCTAATTATTGGTACGATAACCCTACTGAATTAGTAACCCAAACTTACAACAGCTTACAAACAAAAACAGCGTGGAAGTTGCAACTAATATTACCCTTTGAAGCCAAAAATGCCAAAGCATTAAACAGTCTTATAGCTAACAATAAAAATATTGAAGTGCGATTTATTAACTACGTAGTTTTTAAAGGATTTAATGTTTTAGGGAACTTTTTATTTACTAAAAACAGTGCTATGCCGCAAAGCCAAAATGTATTGGTAGCCTGCTTATTTGCAGGAATAAATTTAGGATTTAAAAATCTGTATTTAACAGGAGCTGACCATACATGGCACGAGAATTTACATGTAAATGAAAACAATGATTTATGCCTTAAAGACGTTCATTTTTACGAAAATAAAGAGCAAGTAAATTACCGTATGTTTTATAAGGATAGTACCCAAACAGTTACATTTAAAATGCACGAAATATTAGCAACATTAAGCAAAAGTTTTTATGGATATGTGGCGGTAAATAATTATGCAAAACACCGAAATGTAAACATATATAATGCAAGCGAAATTAGTTTTATAGATGCGTTTGAACGCAAAAAATTAGATACTCTATGTTAGCATTGTTTCAAAACCCTATAAGTTATTGGTTGGTATGGTTGTTTAAAAAAACATATTTAGAATTTAAACACCGTAAGCAACATTTGCAACTGGAATACATGGCAGAGGTTACTAACTGCACCTTTGGCAACTATAACAAAGTATATAAATATGCCCGCTTATTAAACGCTGAACTAGGCGACTACAGTTACGTAGCACGCAATACGCAACTATATAACACCAAAGTAGGTAAGTTTACCTGCATAGGCCCTAATGTAAATACAGGTATGGGCGCACATCCATCATCAGCATTTGTTTCTACTCACCCATTGTTTTATTCCACGTTGGGGCAAGCGTCGGGCTTAGTTATTGTGGATAAAACGTTGTTTGACGAATATCCAACGACCGAAATAGGCAACGATGTATGGATAGGTAATAATGTAAGCATTAAGTATGGAGTAAAAGTAGGCGATGGAGCTATAATAGGCTCGGGGGCTGTAGTTACTAAAGACGTAGCGCCTTACAGTATTGTGGGTGGAGTGCCTGCTAAAGTTATAAAATACCGTTTTACGCCTGAGCAAATAACTTATCTACAACAATTAAAATGGTGGGATAAAGAGTTGGAATGGCTTAAAAAACACAAAAACGAATTTCAAAATATTGATAGTTTAGTAGCGTTAAACCACTAAAACTAACTTGTTAAAATGTAAAACTTTCAAACCTAAAATAGTTGTTAAATCGTTTAACTCTATTAACTTTGAATAATTATAATTTTAACCTAAAGCAATGTTGGATTTAAACGGCAAATCAATTTTAATAACGGGCGGTACAGGCTCACTCGGTAAACATTTAACCAAAAATATTTTAGAAAAATATCCTAGCGTAAAGCGTTTGGTTATTTTTTCGAGAGATGAACAAAAACAATTTGAAATGGCGCAGGATTACCCACAAAGTAAATATCCTGCAATGCGCTATTTTATTGGTGATGTAAGAGATGCTGATAGATTAAAAAAAGCACTTAAAGACATAGATTATGTAATACACGCTGCGGCTATGAAACACGTACCAATAGCCGAATACAACCCTATGGAATGTGTAAAAACAAATGTACTAGGAGCAGAAAATGTAATAAATGCAGCCATTGAAAACGAAGTTAAAAAAGTAGTAGCCTTATCTACAGATAAAGCTGCTGCCCCAATTAATTTATACGGTGCTACAAAATTATGTTCCGACAAATTATTTGTAGCCGCTAATAACATAAAAGGTAAAGTAGATATTAAATTTTCGGTAGTGCGTTATGGTAACGTTATGGGGTCTAACGGCTCGGTAATTCCATTTTTTATGAAAAAGAAAAAAGAAGGTGTATTACCCATAACCGACCCTAACATGACCCGCTTTAACATATCGTTGCAAGGCGGTGTAGATATGGTGTTGCACGCATTAGACACTGCTTGGGGAGGCGAAATATTTGTACCCAAAATACCTTCATACAAAATAACCGATGTAGCTACTGCCGTAGCACCCAACTGCACGCAGGAGGTAGTAGGCATACGCCCTGGCGAAAAAGTACACGAAGAAATGATTACTTCGTCGGACTCATTTACCACGTATGATTTAGGTAAATATTATGCAATATTACCACAAGTAACTATGTTTAATCTTGCTGATTACGTAACGCATTTTAACGCAAATTTAGTTCCGCAAGGCTTTCAATATAACTCGGGCGATAACCAAGAGTGGGAAACTATAGAGAGTTTGCGCCAACTTATTGTAGCACACGTAGATGCTGATTTTATAGCTTAAAAAAATTTAAAATACAATGCAAGTGAGTACAAAAGCAATACCTTATGGTCGCCAAACTATTACTGATGCTGATATTGAAGCGGTTGTTTCTATATTAAAATCAGACTACTTAACACAAGGCCCAAGCATAGCACAGTTTGAAGAAAAATTTGCAAACTACGTAGGTGCTAAATACGCTATAGCATTGGCAAACGGCACTGCAGCATTGCACTTGTGCGCTATGGCCTTGGACGTAAACGAAACTACACGTGTTATTACATCACCTATAACCTTTGCCGCATCGGCCAACTGTGTACGCTACTGCGGTGGCGAAGTGCACTTTGCCGACATAGACCCAGCTACTTTTTTATTAGATATAAACAAAGTGCGTGCGTTATTAAGCAGTAAGCCCAAAGGATATTTTAAAGGAATAATACCTGTTGATTTTGCAGGAAACACGGTAGATATGGAGGCGTTTAAAGCATTAGCCAACGAATACGATTGTTGGATAATAGAAGATGCTTGCCACGCCCCAGGTGGGTATTTTATGGATAGTGAAAATGTACAACAACACTGCGGCAATGGTAATTTTGCCGATTTAGCTATATTCTCTTTTCACCCTGTAAAGCACATTGCTACTGGCGAAGGCGGAATGATAACAACCAACAGTAAAACATTATACGATAAAATAAACGTGTTGCGTACACACGGTATAACCAAAGACGCTACCAAATTTACCAACAGCGCTACTGATGTAGCGCAAGGTGGCTGGTATTACGAAATGCAAGAGTTGGGCTATAACTACCGTTTAACCGACTTTCAGGCAGCATTGGGTACATCTCAATTAGCGCGAGCTAACGAAGGATTAGCGCGCCGCCGAGAAATAGCAGCGCGTTATGATGCCGCATTTACTAACAGCAAAGTAACTGCGCCGCTCTCGTACCAAGGTAATGCGTACCACTTATACGTAATACAAACCAACGATAGATTAGGTGTATACAACCATTTAAAAACTCAAAATATATTTGCGCAAGTGCATTATGTACCCGTGCATTTAATGCCCTATTACGCACAATTTGGACACAAAAAAGGCGACTATCCATTAGCGGAAGCCTATTATGATAAATGCTTGAGTTTGCCGATGTATCCTGCATTGAGCAACGAAGAGCAAGATTTTGTAATAGCTACTATTCTTAATTATATTAACTAAAATTATGCGCACTATATACAGCCATTTGCAAGCCGTAAAAAGCATTGGAGAAGATGTTTTACTTGCTCAAAAACCAACGTTTCGTTCGTCGGCTATATTTCCTGTGTTGCATAACGCACATTATTCTAGTAAAATTATTTTTATGGGATATTGGTTGCTCAAGCGCAAAATAAAAGAGATAGGTTTACTATACACCTTGCGTAGTGCCACAGGACAAATTATAGCACGCAAGTACATACTTATAAATACTGCTAAAGCATTTTCAATACAATTAGATGAATTTGAATTACCCGCCGACCTTGATTTTAAAGGCTCTTTGGAGTTAGAAATATTTTCAACACAAGATTTGGTATATCCCTATCCTGCATTTGTGTTGGTTTATTTTGGCGATGATTTTAGTACAGCGGTACACTCCGTAGGACGCTTATATAACGACATTGAAGACCTTGCCAAAAACGAAGAATACAAAGTGCGCGAAACTGGTTTTGATATTTATGGTAGGGATAATTTATCGCCTTTTGTAGCATTTACCAATGGTACAATGCCAAATGAACACCCAACATTTACCTACGAAATAAACAACGCACAACAACACACCACCAAAGATACCTTTAGTATTGCACCTTTACAGCCATTTGAAACGGTGTTTTTAAAATTAAAAGAACACATTAATCTAAAACAATTGTTGGGTAATGATGCAGGGGCAATAAAATTGGGGCATAACCTCGAAGGTTTTTTTCCAAGGTTTGCAGTAGGTAATTTTGAAGAAAAAACAAACACCATAAGCATTACACACTCCTATTACGACAACTCTACCGTAAACGATGCGGCTGCTTTTTGGAACAGAAAAGATGAATTGTTTAACGACAGTTCAGTTTCCATACCCTTGTACATTACCAATAATTATTATACACGTATAGCTATTTATCCTATATTTTCGCCGTCCGATTTTCATTTAAGTTATTCGTTTTATGATGCTGATGGTAATTTATTAAAAACATTAACCAACTACACGCTTATAAAAAGTAGCGACGACAAATACGAACAAATAGATTTTAAAACCATAGCACTGGCCGAAGGTATTGATAGTACTGTTGCTACAACGGTAAACCTAATATGCAACTGGAACGATAAAAGCAAAATACCTACACGCATAAAATTTGGACTAAACGTAGGTGTAGAAAATAATTTGGAAAAATTGCCTTGCAACATTTGTTTTGCACCACAACTGGGCAACCCCAATGTATTAAAAAAACAAGGAACGTTTAGATGGGCACCGTTTGTAAACGTAGGCACGTCCGAAATTGTGTTTACCAATTCGGCATCGCTCAAAGAATATGCAACTACTGCTAATGTTACGTTAAATTTTTATCGAGAGCAGGACGATACCGCCATTACACGCACAATAAAAATAGCACCCAATGCCATTAAAAATATTAACTTAGCTACTGATAAAGAGTTAGCCGATTTTTTTAACCAGCAAAGTGGTTGGGTTACAGCACAAGCCGATACACCGTTTTTGAACGGTTATTATTTTGATTTTTTTAACAATGGTGCAATAGCTGCCGATCATATATTTTAATACTAAAAAACATAACATATAAAACAATACATACAATGGAAATTAAAACTAAACAAGTAGATTTTTGGAAAGGCGATTTTGGTAAAGAATATACCGACCGTAACACACACAGCGCTGAAGAGTGGGACAAATTTTACGTAAACTGCTGGGGCAAAAGTAAAATAGAAATGAACGAAAGTTTCTTAGGACATTTACCCAAAGAGGCTAAATTATTGGAAGTGGGTTGTAACATAGGCTTGCAACTAAACGGCTTGCAACGTATGGGTTTTACTAATATATATGGCATAGAACTACAACGCTACGCAGTAGAAGAAGCCAAAAAATTAACCAAAGATATTAACGTTATATGCGGTTCGGGGTTTGACTTACCATTTAAAAATAACTATTTTGACCTAGTATGCACCAATGGTGTGCTTATACATATATCGCCCGATGATTTACCAAAAATAATGGCAGAAATGTATCGTTGCAGTAATAAATACATTTGGGGCTTTGAGTACTATGCTCCCGAAACCACTGAAATTAACTATCGTGGGCATACCAACTATTTATGGAAAGCCGATTATGCACAATTGTTTATGAACCAATTTCCTGATTTAAAATTGGTAAAAAAAGAAATGTACCCATACTTAGACAATCCAAGTAATGTAGATTATATGTATTTATTAGAAAAACAATAATATAACCACAACGCTCAATAACCTAACATTAGAAAAACAATAACATGAAAAAAATTATAACCACCACTTTAGGTTTACTTATTACCTTAAGTATTTATGCCCAAACATGGACAGCATTAACCAGTGGAACAAGTAACCATTTACTTGGGGTTTCGGTTGTTAATTCAAATACATGTTATGTATGTGGAAATGCAGGTAAAGTATTAAAAACAAATAATAGTGGTGCAACTTGGGTTAGTCAAACTAGCGGAACAACAGAAAATCTTTACTCAATTTGTTTTACTGATTCGCTTCATGGTGTTGCGGTTGGCGATGCAGGCACAATGATAAAAACGGCTAATGGAGGTGCTACTTGGACAAACGTTTCCACTACATCAGATGCACTAAGAAACATTTCTTTTTATAATTCTACCGTAGGTTTTGCAGTGGGGGGTGCTACTGGAACTTATGGTTCTATATTTAAAACAACTGATGGAGGAAATACTTGGAACCAACAATCAATAGCATCTAATAACGTTATCTATTCAGTTAAATTTACTTCATTAACAGTTGGTTATTGCTGTGATGGAACAGGCGCAATATTCAAAACAATTAACGGAGGGACTAATTGGACATTATTAACAAATGGAACAACCAGTACTCCGTTTCTTATGGATTTTTCAAATGCTACAAATGGTGTAATCGTTGGTAATACGGGAACAATTGTAAGAACAACTAATAGTGGAGCATTATGGAGTACAATAGCAAGTGGAACTACAGATTTACTATGTGGCTTGAAATTTATTGATTCAAATAATGGATTTGCTGTTGGAGGTAATGTGGGTGCTAATACAGGCAATATTTTAAAAACAACTGATGGAGGAAATACTTGGCTCATGAATAACCCAAGTACATCACTGCTTTATCGTGTAGATTTTGCAAATGCCAACATTGGTTATGCGGTAGGATTTGATGGAACAATATTAAAATATACTTCAAATGTAGGAATTGAAGACCAGGTAAAAAACAATGGTGTAAATATTTATCCAAACCCATTTTTCTCTCAAACAACAATTACATTTAATGAAGAACAGAAATATGCTGTAGTTAAAATAATTGATATGTTCGGAAAAGAAGTTAAAATAATAAATTTTACAGGCAAACAACTTGTAATAGAAAAGGGCGAAATGAAAGCGGGTATTTATGTTGTACAAACAACAAACGGAAATAATTACATTAGTAATAACAAAATTATTATACAGTAGATTATCCAAGCAATGTGGATAATATATTAGAAAAAACAAGACCTATATATGCAACAAATATCAATAAACGAATACTTAAACAGTAGTAATCCGTGGGCAAAACGCTTATTGGGAATGACTGAATTTAGTAAAAACAGAAACGTACAACAAATAGAAAACGAATACAATTTAGATAAATACGCAAAGTTATTAGCGGTTGATTTAGATAGTATGGAAGCTTATAAAGCGTTAGAGTTTGAACAAGCAGGAATGCATCCTGTACACGGACAAATGATAATATCTAAGGGTGATGATGTATTTAAAGCTACGGTACACGAGGCTCGTACAGAATTTTATAGCCTTATTAAATCAACAGTAGATAAATATACTGCCGAAAACATTTGTGAATTAGGTTGTGGCTATGGTTTTAATTTAACCCTATTAGGTGCTAATGCCTATGGTGGCGAATATTCTAAAAACGCAGTAGCATTAGGGCAAAAATTAGGTTATGACGTAAGCGAGTTTAACTACTACACCGCTGCCGATTATGATTTTATAAAACCCAACACCACTATATTTACCACACATAGCATAGAGCAAATACCCGACGCTACTGTAATTATAGAAAATTTAGAAAAGCAAAAACACAAAATAAACTATGTAGTGCATTTTGAGCCTACGGTTATAAACGAACGTACTAGCCTCATGGGCTTAATGCGTAATAAATACATGGAGCTAAACGACTACAATCGTAATTTATTATATGTATTACAAAGCCGTACCGATATTGAAATAGTAGAACTAACTACCGATATACTAGGCTTAGTACCCTTAAATACTACTAACTTAATAGTTTGGAAATTTAAAAAATAAAATGGCTGTACCATTACCGCACATAGGAATTATAACGCAAGCACGTATGACAAGTACACGCTTGCCAGGTAAGATATTAAAAGAGGTAAACAATAAAACGCTATTGCAGTATCATATTGAGCGCTTGCAAAAAACAGGTATTGATATTGCAATAGCCACTACCATAAATGCTACTGACGATTGCGTGTGCGACTATGCCATAGCCCACAACCTACATTACCACCGTGGTAGCGAAGACAACGTGCTAAGCCGTTTTTACGAAACTGCAGTTAAGTACAATTACCAAGTTATAGTACGTGTAACGTCCGACTGCCCATTGATAGATGGCGAATTGATAAAAGACAGCATAGATTATTACTTGGAATTAAACGACCCTAATGCCTATCTTAGCAACTGTATGGAACGCACCTTTGCACGTGGGTTTGATTTTGAAATATTTTCGTTTCAATTATTAAAAGAGGCCTACGATAATGCTACTGATGTTGCCGACCTAGAACACGTTACCCCTTATATATGGCAAAATAAAAATGGTAATGTGCAACAACACAATGTACGCCAGTTTGAGGACAATAGCCACCTACGCATAACGGTTGATACCGATGCTGATTTTGAATTAGTACGCCAACTTATACAAGACTACAATGCGCACCAATTATCCAACATTGAAATAGAAACCATACTCAACGAACACCCCAATTTAGTAGCCCTTAACGCACACATCGAACAAAAAAAACTATAACTATGAGCAACTTAATAATAGATAAAGAAAAATTTGAAAAAGATGGGTATTTGCTTATCAAGAGCCTTTTTACAAAAGAGGAAATAGAAGCGTTTCGTAAAGATTGTTACACGCAATTTGAAATTGACGATAAAAAAGGATTAACTTATTCAATTAAAAAAGTACAAGCACGTGCATTAAGAGGCGATTTAATGAGTAAAGCATTAATTAGAAAAATGTTGTTAGATGACCGTATTATTTCGGTTGTAAAAAATCTTTTAGGAAATGATATTGTTTATTTTGGAGACAGTGCATTTCAGTTTGGAGTTGGATTTAGGGGGTTTCATAGAGATAATGTAGATAGGAAATTTAATGAAGGTCCTGATTGGGAAGGCGATTATCCAATTGTGCGCTTTGGCTTGTATTTACAAGATCATAAAAATCATAGTGGAGGATTAAAAGTAAAGCAAGGTTCGCATAAAAATGAATCGGGCAAGTCGGTATTGTTAGATATTGAGGTTGGTGACTTTGCAATTTGGAGTTTACGTACATTACACAGTGGTAATGCGGTACGTTTAAAATTATTGCCTAATATGCCTATTGATTATTTTGAAAAGCATATACCTAGTTTTTTAAAAATTGAAGAATCAACAGAACGTATTTTAGCAGCCTGTTCATTTGCTAAAAAAGGCAAAGATTTAGATAGATACATAAGCGAATACATGAACAAGGCAGAGCCTGTATTATTAAATATAAAAAACTCTCCAATGGACGAACAAGCACTTAATGAACTAAAAGAAAAAGGTATTGAGTTAGTACGACCAAATGAGATGTATGGTAAATAATTTTAGTTTAAACGCACGGATATAATTTTGAAAAAGCATAAACTGTTTTTTAGAGCAGACGGAAGTTCAACTACAGGCTATGGTCATGTAATGAGGCTACTGAGTGTTGCGAGTATGCTTAACGAAAAATACGAATGTGTTTTTTTAACACAAAGTCCAGATGCTTTTTTAAAGGCGCAAATAAAATTAGTGTGTAATAAATTAATAGAACTTCCTACACAAAAAAACATATTACAAGAAGCTAACTATATAGCCGACGCTATTTTAACTAACCAAGATGTTATAGTGCTTGACGGTTATAATTT
>JBEBIC010000271.1:0-3641 GCA_040080595.1 Bacteroidia bacterium
GCCCGAAGCTAAATTATATACAGTATCTTTAGTACTCTCGTTAAACCACAGTACCTTGTAAGTTCCTGTAAGATTATAAGGTGTAATAAATGCTTTACCATCAATTATTGCATTGCACGATGTGGCAAAAGTATCTATCTTAAAATCAAATTTATTACTACGTGCTAATTCTAACAAAGTAGGTTGCTCAAAGCCTTGCGTAAGAGTAACTCCTGTTGCGGTTGTACCCATATCTATTACAGCTTCGCCAATGGTATAGGTTATTAAACTATCAATACTTACA
Organism: Bacteroidia bacterium; assembly: GCA_040080595.1. Lineage (GTDB taxonomy): Bacteria > Bacteroidota > Bacteroidia > UBA4408 > UBA4408 > JACMRI01. Next base: position 284 of record JBEBIC010000271.1, read on the forward strand.
CCTCCTGCAGTACTTATAACTTCACGCTCAGCATGAGGCACTACTTGCGCTGTGGCAAGTGTGCAAAAGCAAGAGAGAAATAATATATGGAGGGTAGTTTTCATAATTTAGTTTAGTATTCTATCCATGTACCTGTAGTACCGTTTTTAGTTGATACAAATTTTAAAGAGGTATTTACTGTAGCTAGTGTGGTTACAACAACCGAAGAGGGGGTTCCTGCTGTAGCTAATATACTTGTTATACCTGGCGTTGAAGTTATACTCGCGCCTAAATTATTTATTTTATCAGAATATACATCTATTGTTGATGCAGCGGCTGTGCCCGTAGCTAAGTCTATTTTTAGAGCACCCGCTCCTGTATTTCTAACTATTATAACAGTGCCTTCAATAACGGTTGCTGGGTCTAGTAATGTTATAACGTTAGTATTTCCTGCATTTGCATTGGATATTATAATATAATCACCTCTGTTTTGAGAATAATTGCCTGTAACCACTCTTGTTTTTACAATTTGTCCACCATCAACATACAATGCTGCTGCGCTATCATTTACATCTCTATTACTAATATATACGGTAGGTGTGGAGTTACCATTTGCATAGTTGAGAAATGAAGCGGCACTACCTCTACTTGTATTTACCGTTATCCCCCTTACACCATCGCTAGCACCAACTTGGGCTAAACCAAACACACCTGCTGCCTGCATGTGGTGAGATGATGTAATACCCATTACACCATAGGTAATATCGCTTGTGGTAATTTCGGCTCTACCAAATACACCTGCAGAATACATTTGGGCTGTAGTGGTTGAACTTTGTAATGTGGCGTTTCCTAAGCCTCCTTTGTTTACACCTAAAACACCATAACCTATTTTAGCCCCAGTGGCCGATACAGACGAGTAATCGGCAATTCCATTTACACCTATACCTCTGTTCGAGCTTGTAGTATTACTGGCTATTAATGTAGCGCCAACAAATGCAGGTACATCATCATAGCGATTAGTAAAATAACCCGCATAACCTTTGCCATCGTTTCTAGCATTAACGGCAGCTTGACTTGTTCCTGTAGCACCATTACCTAAGGTAACGTTTATACCATCGTTATATAAGTCGCCGTGCAGTATTTTAACTTCGCCCCTAAACCAACCAGCATAGTTAAGTGAACCTGATGATGGAGATGGAGTTACTGTTGAGTATATACCCATTTTACCTGCTTGCGTATAAATACCTGTATCAGCACTATATACTGCTAGTTTTACTTTAGGATTTTTGTTAATACTATTACCTAAATTTACGTTATCCGCAACATCTGTTTGAGTAATTGTAGCATTAGGGGTAGTACCTGTTTTTGTCCAAATATCGGAACCTATTACAGGTTTCCATTGTGGAGGATTACCCACCCCTTGGCTTGTAAGTACTTGTCCTGTTGTTCCCGACGAACTATTTGTAATTAAATCTTTACTTAAATTTAATACTATTGGATTAGATGAATTCCCTACAAATACGTTAGTATTGTTAATTTTTAATCTCACAGTAGGTGTTGCTAAATCATCAGTAAAAAGCATATCATTTTTGGTACTAAGGTAAGAATCTGTACCATTAAATTTAGCTACGAAACCACTTGTTGCTAATGCTGCGTTGCTCGTTAATTGTAACGTTGATGTTGTTGCGCTATTTATTACAAAATTATTAAGTGGTGTAATTGTATTCCAACCTATATTACCAGATGCAACTTCATATAGTTTTGAATTTTGAATATTCTTGGGCGCTGAGCCAAATTTAGGTATATAATTAGGACTAGACAATCCAGTTGGTAATGTTGCATAAATAACTGCTGTTGGTGGAAAATCTTCTGCTGTCAAGGTTCTAAAACGAGGAAGTGTATCCGTAATAGTTGTTCCTGAACCTGTAGGGCCCGCTAAAAATGTGTATTTTTTTTGTTTTTTCCATACCACTCCAATTGTATCATTAAATGGAGTAATAGTAGCACCTTTTTGCGCTAGTGTGTAAAGCGTAGTATCTTTAAAATATACTGAACTTAAACCTACAGGTAGTTGAATAGGTTCACTAACTTCATCGTTTACTGTTGTTATTAATTGGTTTGTTGGCGTAATAACATGTATAATAGTATCCACCATTTTAATAAATGATGTAGGATCGCCATTAACGATTGATGTAAAACGATTTATTCCCAGTTGAAGTAATCTATTATCTGTTTTTTGCGACGTTACAGTAAAATCTGGGTACGTACCAGTAACTGCCGTTGTCCCAAAAGTATTTGCATTAAGATTGATATTATTAAAAGTTACAACGGTATCTCGTCTTGTATTAGTAACAGTAAATGTTTTTACGTTCCCTGATACGCTAGGCGTTACGCTTACTCCTAAGCCCGCCACTACTTTCACAACAGTATCTTTATTAGCCAAGTGCGATAAGTCTATACTGTCTTTAATAATACCATTAGTAGTATCTTTAATAGTTAAAAAACTAGTTGCTTGGTTAAATTCTAACTTAGGCAACGGAGTAAATATTCTTACTTCTTTTGCGCCAACATTATACTTAACTCGTGTAATATTTTTGGTTGGAGAAACCGCTTTAATATATGTGGGGTCTATGCTAAATGTATCTTTAGCGGTATTTAGTAACAGGCCATTACCTGCATTATAAATATAAGTGGGTAAGCTTATTGGTGTGCTGGCTGGCGTCCCGCTCAACGAAAGCACGTTACCCGCAAGTGTTAGCTCTTGGTTTTTGGCATATAAATTATATTGAGTTCCTCCACCCGCTACGTAAGTTGTTGGAGTAACGAAAAGTCCGTTACTAGTTGCTCCATCTCTTACAATAGTATCTCGTTTTATTACTGGTATAGGAATATTTTGCGTGTGATTACCCACGGTTAATATGTTAGTACCTGCATTAAAACCTAAGGTAGCAATATCAGTTGCAACATTAGCCGTACCTGAGTTTGTAGCAAAATTGGCTGTAGTAGCTACATCTGCGGCTTTTGCCTTATCACTATAAAAAGCATAGGGCACAGTAACTAAACTGGTGTTGCTAATGTTAGCAAATGTAGTTCCGCCAATAGTGTCAATATCAACAGTTAATGTGGCATTGCCTTGTGTCCATGGTAAGTTTTTTAATTTGGTGATGCTAGAACTAGGTACCCCTGCTCCAATTTTTAAATTAGCCAAACCAAACTTATTAGTAATGGTGTGCAATTGTGTTTCGGTGTAATTGCTAATACCTACGGTAACTATAAATTTAAAATTAACAGTTTTTCCTTGCGCTATAAGCGTACCATTAGCATTGCGTATTACGGCTTGATAGTTAATACTATCAGGTACTTGTGCATAGGTAAAATT
>JBEBIC010000272.1:0-3628 GCA_040080595.1 Bacteroidia bacterium
TAGTTAATTGCTAAAGGTGTATTTAGTTGCGCTATTTGCGCATCAAATTGAGTTTGCGTGCAAGGCTTAAAATCACTAGGTTTTATATGGTTTTTGTTACTGTTTATTTCGGTGTAAGCTATACTATTAGAGGCTTTGTTAATAGCATATACTATTAACTCTTTATTTTTGCCTACTTGCGAAGTTGTATTACTTTCAAACGTTACCGCATTATATCCCTTATATACTATTGCGTACAAGCAATCATTATCAGTATTACTAGGCAAGTGCAACGTAATTAATTCTTGTTTTACAAATCTATCACAATTAATTATTTGCAAACTAGATGTAGCAAACGTAGAATACATAGCCTCATTAACATTTAAATAATCAAAACGATTTAATGCATTATACACTTCTGATGTTATTGTTTTTACAAAATAATTTCTAAAATTTAAACTCACCACATGCCCACTAAACTCCTTAATAGTGGCTAAATTTGTTTTATCATTGGCTATATTTATTTTTAAATTTAATAAGTGCTTTATAAATTTTTTAGCTTTTTTGTTGTGATAATAAGGCGACTCAAAACTTAACTCTCCATGGTTGTATTTTATTTTTAGCGAGATGCTTTTAATACTTTTTATATCGCCCGTGGCCACAAAATACTTATATGCTTCGTTAGCCAAATAATAATTTAGGTGCTTATATTTTTCTTCTTCTGGGTTTAATATCAAATCATTTAGTCGCTCTACATCATATTTTTTTGATACCCTTGCTTCATAATTATAACAATAAAAACGAATAGTATCGTTGCCATTAGTGCGTTGCATAAGTTCAGGAGTTATTGCTAATGCCTTTGTGCTGTATTTCTTAATGCGCTTATCTTTATTACACAAATAATCCTTTACAAAATATTTTTCGCTTACCGTCGTACTGTTTCTTTTCGGTATTGGTTTGCCGTGTGTTTTGCTATTTACAACATTCCATTGCGTTACATTGTTGGTAGTGTTTTCGCCAGTAAATAACTGAAACTCATTGTCAGTTTTATTATTATTTTTAAAACTAATAGTGTATGGTTTAGCTTCGTTTACCACAAGTGGTGTAGTACCTTCATAGGCTGTAACCTTTATCATTCCTTTAGTTTCAAGCATTTGATTATTACATACTGTTGATAATCTATTGGCAATTATGTTTCCTGTTTTGTTGTATTCCATTACTTCTACTTTAACTTTAGTAGCCACTTTATTGGTAATAGGGTTTATAAAACAATTGGCATTAAACCCAAGTATTGTTCCGTTTTTACAACTATAAAAAGTATCTCTTTCATTAGAAAAATTAAACACTTGCGCAGGCTCAATATAATTAGTAATAAAACTAGGGGCAGTAAATTTAATTTTGTCTTTGAGCTTAATAACAAAACCATGAAAAAAATCAGTACACAGTGCAGCATCATCGCAATTGGTTTGTTCTACCCAATACCATTGTACGGCAGTATTACTTTTAAGGGCGGGTAAGGCGGCGTATAAGTGTTGCATACGTTGGGCATTAAGCGCCAACTGATTAAATGTTTCGCTAAGTTTATAACGTGTATATACTAACGAAACTGAACTAATTTCTTCAGTTTTTATTCCTACTAATTTTGCTTTTGAATCGGCACCATTAAACTCCATGGGCAACAGTATAGTGTTGGGTGTAACATTATCAATGTTGAATTTAGGTGTGCTTACACGTTTTAAACCGCTTGGTAACAAAGGGTTATTCACAGATTGTGCTATGCTTAATTGATAGCAAAATAAGGCTATACATAAAAATGTTGTTTTCATAATTTCTATTTTTTTTTTGAGTGAGTACGCACCAGTATAATGCTCGTTTTAAAAAAAAGCATACGTTATAGGCGTAAATAAATTTGGTGGGTTGTATAACTTACCCTTAACCGTTGCAGCGTCTCGCTACAACGGCGCCCCACCACAGAGCTGGATAAGTATGGTTTTTACTGCGTATCTATTTTTTTAAGACCGCCGTTTTTATCAATAATGTAATATACCTGCGCAGGTTTTTTCTCTTCTTCTTTTTTAATTTTTTCGCGCATTTGTGCCTCGGTATCTACCTTGGTGTAGGTATAATTTATTTGATGATAAAATTGTATTACAGGTACCGTCTTGTCCTGATTAAATACATAGTCGGCATCTTTTAAATTATAGGTAAAATAGTTGTCCACGTCCACTGTTCGGTTGTAATTTATGCTTGAGTTTTGCGAAATATCGTGGCGAAACAAACTAGCATTTTTTATATACGATGTTAAGTACCGCTCGTTAGGATATACCACATCGTTTAGTTTGTTAAATGCTACTTTACCACCTACAAAATCCCAACCTATTTGTTTGGCTAATTCTTTTTTTACTTTGAGTAACTCTACTGCTTTAAGCGCAAGGGTATCGTATATTTTTTTACTGTCGTTAAAATACGCATCAGCATTTATCATATCGTATATTTTATATTCCAAACACAACTTAGATAACCGTGCTAATGTGTTGATGTTTTTTATATGAAATATAATGTTTATAGTAGCTTTATAACCCATTAAACCACTGCTATCGCTGGTGTTTAGCTTTACATCAAATATTGGGTCCAGCGATGTTACATCTATTACAATATCTTTTTTGCTCACATCTAATTTTACTGCGTCGGCTCTTAGTTCGTCCATTTTAGTATTCATTGTGTTTTCTACCTCGGCTATAGTTTTGCCTATAAACGATTTGGTGTACGTAACGTGGTAGCCATCGGGCACTGCATTGTACATTACTTTAGTAACAATACTAATGCTGTAAGCATCAGCTACTATTTCGTGTTCGCTATCGTATTTTAGTGTATTGTCTTTTTTGCGCTCGTAATTTTTGTTCATTAACTGCGCATAACTTACTACAGCGCTAAACGTTATTAGCGTTACTAAGAGTATTGTTTTCATGGCTTCTGTTTTTTAAAGGGTTAATTAATTAGTTTAATTGTAACCAAAAGAGCACCGTAACTCCGCCTAAAACAAGCAACACATTATGTTACTAACGGAGCATAGCAATATAACGCTCTAACAAAGAGTTTATTGTATATAACAAGAAATAGTGTGCAGATGCCTTATGTATTGAGCACTAACATTGGGCTGGGATTAGTGGACATCTAATAAAATAGCTCTTAATTGATCTACCGAAGTTATTTTTTCGGGATATGTGCGCATTTGAAATGTATATTCTTTAGTTTGATTGGTTATATTACAATTTTTCACATCGTCATAACTCACATACATAAACTTTTCATCTTTAACTGTCCAAATCATATTTTCAGTATTTGGCAATATTTTCACAAGCAAATTTTGAGAAGGAAAAACACTGTTGTATTTTTTATAAATCACGGTTACATTATCTACACTTAATTTTTCGTCTTTTTTATTTTTAAATGTCGCTGCAATAAAATCAACTTCAGTCGCTATAATTAAAGGATTATCACAGTTCCATATCCCAAAGCCTAAAATAGGAAACGACCTAACAATTTCATCTCGTTTTATTTTATTCTTATTCTCTTTTATATAGGCTTCTTTAAATTTATTTTGTGTATCATCCATTTTTAATTTTGCTGCGATTATTTTTTTATTTTC
>JBEBIC010000273.1:0-3578 GCA_040080595.1 Bacteroidia bacterium
GGCTTCGACTCCGCTCAGCCACCGAGATGTGAAAAAAAATTTGCAAAACACTATGTGCAGTTTTGACTATTTTGAAACCACACTATTTATTACTTAGCTAGTGCTCTACGGTGTTTCCAACGGTTAAAGTTAAGTTTAAGTTTGTAAATAATAAGGTACATACTTGGTACTAATACTAAGGTAAGTATAGTTCCAAAGCTCAAACCAAATATCATTGTCCAAGCTAATGGGCCCCAAAACGCTACGTTATCGCCACCCAAAAAGAAGTGTGGTTGTAGGTGTTCTATCAGTCCTTCAAAATTAACATTAAGCCCTATTGCTAATGGTATTAAACCTAATATAGTAGCCGAAGTAGTTAATAATACTGGTGTTATACGTGTTTTACCTCCAAGTATAATGGCATCAATAGTTTTGAGTTTTTTACCATTGCCGTGTTCTATATCGCCACGCTCCAGTAGTACATCTATAAACTCTACCACCAATATACCGTTGCGTACAATAATACCTGCAAGGGCTACTATACCCATACCTGTCATTACCACAACAAACTCCATTTTAAATATACCAATACCTAAGAATACACCTGTAATACTAAAAAATATTTCGAGTATAATTATAAGTGGCTTACTTATGCCATTAAATTGTAATACCAATATAAAGAAGATTAAGCCTATGCTCATCATCATAGCGCCACCTAAGAAACTAATTGTTTCAGCTTGTTGCTCCTGCTCTCCTGTCATTTTTATTTCAACCCCTGTTCCTTTTTTAAATGCAGGCAGTGCCTTATTTATTTTAGCTACTATCTCATTAGGGTTGCTGCCCGTAAGCGCATTACTCTGTAAGTTTATTACACGCTTAGAGTTTACTCGCTTAATGCCTCCGTAGCTATTATCGTAGTGGAATGTGGCTACTGCGCTTAGTGGTAATTGACGTATGCGTCCCATCATAGCCATATCTCGGTAGGTTATTTTGGTTTGCATTAGTTTGTCTATACTACTGCGTTGTTCTTTGTTGTAGCGAATCATTATTTTGTATTCGTCTTCGTTTTCACGAAACTTGCTAGCCTCGTTACCATACACCGCATTACGTATAGCCATGCCCACTTGCGCAGTACTTAGGCCTTCGCGCTGTAAGCGTTCACGGTCTATATCTACTACTAATTGTGGTAATACATCTACAAAGTCTGATTTTAATTCTTCAATACCTTTTATGTTTTTAGCATCTATGTATTGTTTTAATTCTTTTGAAGTAGCAATTAATTCTTCCAAATTATCGCCACTCAATTCTACGTTTATAGCCTTACCAGTTGGCGGACCGCTTTGCTCTTGATCCACAATAACTTGTACACCAGCAAGATTTTTAACTTCCTTTCGTATTTTATCTAAATAATCTTTAGTATGCGCACCATTACGTTCGCCAAAAGGTACAAATGAAATACCAATTTTTGCACGGTGTGGTGCAGGGCTTTGGTCAGGGTCGCTAGGGTCGCGCGCACCTAAACTTACGTTGGTTATAACGCTTTCTACCAACGGATTGTGCTCGCCTATTATGCTATACACTTTCTTCTCAACTACACGTGCTACACTGTCGGTTACGTTTTGTTCTGTACCTACTGGCATTATTACATAGGTGTATATAAAGTTAGGGTCGCCCTTAGGAAAAAACACGAAACCTCCATTACGATATTTTACTAAAAAACCTGATGCTATAAGTAATACAAATGCTCCAATTAATAACATAGTTGGACGCATACCTTTAAGTGTCCAGTGCAATATTTTTTCGTAACGGCTCATTAAAGCAGGTATAAATGTAGCCTGAAATTTAGCTATTGATTTATCAATCACAAAGTGAAACAACACTTGTGTAACTGCAAATACAAATGCTAAGTTACCTATTAAATGTTTGCCCATTAGGGTAAACAACAACCCTACTCCTATTGTTATTGCTACGTTTTTAAATAGTTTACGTAATGCTTTATCTTTGGCTGCTTTGCTATTATCATGATGCGTGTGCGGTTTCATAAAATCTACTGCAAATACAGGATTTATTATGTACGCCACCAATAGCGATGCAAATAGTGTAATCATTAATGTAATAGGTAAAAAGAACATGAACTTACCCATAATACCTGGCCAAAATGCCAATGGTAAAAATGGTGAAATAGTAGTAAGTGTACCACTTAATACAGGCAGAAATACCTCGCCACACGCCATTTTAGCGGCTTGTAGTATGGGTACTTTACCATTGTCAAATATACGGTGTGTGTTTTCAATAACCACAATGGCATCATCAACCACTATACCTAAGGCAAACAAGAACGAGAAGAGTACAATCATATTTAAACTAAAGCCAATTGATGGCATTATTAAAAATGCAATAAACATACTCAACGGCACCGACGACGCCACAAACACGGCATTGGTAACGCCCATAAAGAACATTAAAATAATAACCACTAAGGCAAAGCCAATGATGATGGTGTTAATTAAATCCTCTAACGTAGTACGAGTTTTAGTAGATTGGTCGCCTGTAAATGTTACTTTTAAGTTAGCGGGTAATTCGCCACTGGCGCGCATCTTAGCTTCTATAGCACGTACATTATCCGACGCATTTATTAAGTTTTGTCCGCTACGTTTTACTATGTTTAACGTTATTACGTTGTTGTGGTCAAGGCGAGCAAAACTTTCTTTTTCCTTGTGCGAATCTATTACTTGTGCTACATCTTTTAAGTAAATGGCTTGCCCAGTAGGCGTACGAATTATTAAATTATTTATTTGGCTTACATCAGTAAACTGCCCTATTATGCGTATGTTACGTTTCATATCGCCCGTATTTACATTACCACCGCTTATGGTCATGTTTTCGTACTTTACAGCGTTTTCAATATCTCCAATGCTTATTTCGGCAGCTTCGGCTTTGTACATATCCACGTTTATTTGTATTTCACGCTCCAATGCACCTACCAAATCTACACGGGTAATTTCTTTTAAGCCTTCCATTTTTTCTTTCATATCCTCGGCATATTTTTTCAGCTTAGCTAAATCCATGTTACCCGATATATTTACGTACATAATAGGCAAATCGGCAAAATTTACCTCTATTACGTTAGGGTCGCGAGGTAGGTTGTTGGGCAAATCGCTCTTAGCTTTGTCCACCGCATCTTTTACACGTTGCTTGGCTACTTGCACATCTACGTTGGTGTTAAACTCTATACTCACACTTGAGAAATCTTGTATAGAATTAGACGTAATTTTTTTAACGCCATTAATTCCTTTCAATTGTTTTTCGATAGGGCGAGTAACCAAGTTTTCAATATCGGCAGGCGATGTACCAGGGTATATAGTACTTACATACACCGTAGGTATTACTATATCAGGAAACTGTTCTTTGGGTAATTTATTGTACGCATTTATACCCATAAACACGAGTATAAAAGTAAGTACATATACTGCGGTTTTGTTGTCAATAGCCCAACTTGATACAGGCGATTCTTTAAATGGATTTTTCATTTATGATGAGTTTAAATAAGTTAAAATTAAATGGAAACTAACTTATGTATAATTAAATAATTGTACTAA
>JBEBIC010000050.1:0-14972 GCA_040080595.1 Bacteroidia bacterium
GTGTTTTACCTTATGTAAACCTTGTTCTTTGTTTGTCATTTTTTTTAAATAGGATTACTCAACGTTAATGCCCACCCGCAGCACACAATTTTAAGTCGCTTTCTACCATGTCTTTACATAGTTGTTCTACGGTATGTTTTGGTGTCCAGCCCAGTAATGTTTTGGCTTTGGTGGCATCGCCTACTAATAGTTCTACTTCGGCTGGGCGGAAATAACGTGGGTCTATTGCTACTATTTCTTTGCCTGTGGCAGCGTCTATTCCTCTTTCGTTTACGCCTTCGCCTTGCCATTGCACGGTTACACCTGTGTGCGCAAACGCCATCTCAATAAATTTACGTACGGTTATTTTTATGCCTGTAGCTAGTACAAAATCATCAGGCGTGTCGTGTTGCATCATTAGCCACATGCCCTCTACATAATCTTTGGCATGTCCCCAATCGCGCTCTGCATCAAGGTTACCTATGTGTAGTTTTTCTTGTTTATTTAATTTAATATTCGCCACTGCCATTGTTATTTTACGTGTAACAAATGTTTCGCCACGTACAGGGCTTTCGTGGTTAAATAATATTCCGTTGCAGGTAAACATACCATACGCTTCGCGGTAATTTTTCACTATCCAATAGCCGTATAATTTGGCTACGCCATAAGGGCTACGTGGGTAAAACGGTGTGGTTTCTCGTTGAGGTACTTCTTGCACCAAACCATACAACTCCGATGTTGATGCTTGATAAAATTTAGTTTTCTTTTCTAGTTTTAAAATACGTATTGCTTCCAACAAACGCAATGTACCCAAAGCATCGGAGTTGGCAGTGTATTCGGGCGTTTCAAAACTTACCATAACGTGCGATTGTGCCGCAAGGTTATATATTTCGTCAGGCTGTGTTTCTTGCACTATACGTATGAGGTTAGTACTATCAGTAAGGTCGCCGTAGTGCAAGTGGAAATTACCATTACCCTCGTGCTTGTCTTGATACAGGTGGTCTATACGCTGTGTATTAAATGATGAGCTACGGCGTTTAACGCCATGTACAATGTAGCCTTTGCTTAATAATAATTCGGCAAGGTACGAACCGTCTTGCCCTGTAATGCCTGTAATAAGTGCTGTTTTAGCCATAATTTTAATTTTATATCGTTGGTTATGAGTTATACGTTTTTATAATACTTTGTGTTATTGTGCTGTAAATATCGTGTAATGCTTTGTTATTTTGCAAAAAAAGCAAATGTTTTTCTATTATTTCGGTATTATTTCGGCGTGCAGGCCCTGTTTGCGCATCGTAAGGCGCATTGGTATGTAGCTTATTTACGGTTTCGTGTAGTAGTGGCATTAGCAAATCGGCATCTAAATTATTATCCACACACAACTCAGTAGTTTTGTACATAATATGGTTTACAAAATTATTTACCATAACGCCCGCAATGTGGTATTTAGCACGGGTTTCGCTATTTATAGCTTGCACTTGTGTGGATATAGCTGATGCCAACATATTGAGTGTATGCAGACTTTGTTCGTTGTTTGCCTCAATAAAAATAGGGCTTGCACTCATATCTACATTGTGGGTAGTACTCATAGTTTGTAGTGGGTACAACACGCCCACGTTGGTAGAGTAAGGGTATAGCACATTCATAGCCACACTACCTGATGTATGTACAATGAGCCTATTAGTAAGCGTTAGTAAATTAGCCTGCGCTACAACATCTGTTATAGCGCTATCGTTTATGCAAAATAAATACACATGTGCTTCCAAATTAATGTGTGCCAAATGAGGCGTGTAAGCACAGTTAATAAGCTCGCCAAGCGCACGTGCCTTGTGTGCATCTCGGCTTATTACTTGTACTATTTTGGCATGTTCGCTACCATCAATAGCTAAAGCTAATTGGTGCCCAACATTGCCACAGCCTATTATAACTACATTTAACTTAGGGTACATTTGGTATTAATTAAAAGCGTAATCGTGTAAGTATTCAAAGCGAGGCATTAATGCGCCATTCTTGGTTATTGACGCACGTTCCAGCAAATTATCACCATCGTTAATAATAGCAGGAAGTACACGTTCTATTAATTCTTTACCAAAATTTTCGCTAGCATCTCGTGGCAATTCGCAAGGCAAATTATCTACCGCCATTACGGTTATGGTATGTGGTGCAAAGGCTTCGTCCTCTTGTTGCGTACTTGGGTTGTAACCAAAAAACGGAGCGTCTATAGTAGTACTGCGTTGCGTACTGGGTATAGAACCATCAATATCGCAAGTAATATCGGCTATTACGCTTATTTTAAAATCACGATTATTCATTTCGTCTTTGGTAAACAAACGTGGCGCACGTGGGTCCCAAAACGAGCAGTGCATAAGCAAATCGCAGTGTTTGGTGTATTTGTTAAATGTGCTGTTGTACTCAGTTGGGTTTTTAAAAAAGGTGCTTGTGTTCCATTCCCCACCATTTTTAGCTTCGTTATAATCGGCCGAATGAAGTTGCGTATATACCGCCTCACGGTAGGTATTGTGGGTAAATTCGTAGGCTGTAACCCTACGTATGCCAAGTATTCCAAGTATTTCAATTGCACCATTGGCCACACGTCCATTGCCTGTAACTATTATTTTAATGTTGCTTAGTTTTACTTTTTCTAACTCACGGTGTAGCTCCGTGCGGTCGTAGCAAAGGTTTGCGGGCTTTAAATCAAACATTTTGTATTTTAAACCATAGCCACGTAAACCGTTGTATGCCCCTACAATGCCCGCATAATGCCCAAAGCCAATTACTCTAAACATATTTTCATCTACGAGCGTTTCGTAATCCACCATTTGAATTTTTTTGGCAATTAACGCTTGCACCAAACTTTTATTGTGCGCTTGTGCTTTTATGGTATGCGAAAAAAAGAAATATTTTTTACTCGCAATAAGCTCCGTTTTAGGTACTTCTTTTACACCCATAAGCACATCGCAGTCGCTTAGGTCTTCTTGCAATGTTATACCGCATGCTTTGTATTCAGCATCGGTATAGCAGCGTATAGCACTAGGTTGCGCCACTATAAGCACATCGTTTTTAAATTCGGTATTTATAGTTTTACATTGTTCGGGAGTAAATGCAACTCGCTTATCGGGTGGAGATTTTTGCTCACGCAAAATGCCAATTTTTATAGTCATTTGTAATGTGTTTATTTAACTACAAATGTAACATTTTACTATAGATGGCGCAATGCGTGTTTGGTGCATTGCAAGGAAGTTTTAGTTTACTTTAAACTGAAGCGAATAGGTAAGTTGTATTGTACCGCTACTGGCTTTCCGTTTTGCTTACCTGCATTCCATTTGGGCATTGCTTTTATTACACGTAGCGCCTCTTCATCAAGTCCTGCTCCGTTTTTAACGCCACGCAATACACTAATGTTAGATAGGTTTCCGTTGGTATTTATAACCATAGTTACATACACTGTACCCGATATGTTTTTGTTTTTTTCTACTGTTGGATATTTTATATTATCTACAATAAATTGGTGCATAGCATCTTCTCCTCCTACGTATTCGGGCATTTGCTCTACTACTGTAAATATTTGTGGTGCGTTATCTTGCGCTTGTGTGTTAGCTAGTGTTACACAGTTAAGTAGTAGCGCTACGGTTATTGTTTTTAGTAGTTGATGCATCATAGTTAGGATTATTTTAGAGTTGTTTATTTATATACAAGAGTACGCATAATAGCCGTTGCTTTTTTGTTTTTTTAACTACAAATATTTTTTAATGTATGCTTCAAATGCAAGTGTATCTATTATGGAAATATTACTGCCCTTTACCTCTATTAAATTTTCGTGTTTAAAGTCGCTTAGCGTACGTATTAACGACTCTGTAGCCGTTCCTACTATATTGGCTAAATCCTCGCGCGAAATACTTATAGCAACGTTTTCTTTGGCATTTTTCTTATACTGCAATTGTAGTTTTAATAATGCTTCGGCAACTCGTTTTTTTACGCTGCTATATGCCATTTTTAGTAGTTGTTCTTCTTTGTCTTGTATTTCGTTAGAGAGCAATTTTACAAAGCGTTTCATTACACCATGATTGTTATTTAACAAACTATAAAAATCATCTTTAGGAATAAGTACAACGCTAGAATCCTCTAGCGCTTCGGCACTTTCGTTGTAAGGCGTTTCGTCTAACAAAGTGGTATAACCAAAAAATTCGCCCTCGTTTAACAAGCTTATAATTAATTCTTTACCGTACTCATGTGCTCTAAATGTTTTTATTTTTCCTTTTTGTAATAAATACAAATAGTTGGGATTATTACCCTCGGTGTATATTAATTCTTTCTTTCTATATAGTTTCACTTTGGCACTATCGCTCAAGTTCTTTAGTTCTTGTATTGATTTTGCTTCGTCTAAAAACGTATTGATACCCGCTTCATCGCGCGAGTAATCGTTTTTTAATAGTTCAGCTTTTTTTAAACGACTCTCTACTGCTTTTAATAATTCTATATCATCAAAAGGCTTAGTAATATAGTCATCGGCGCCCATTTCCATACCTTTTCTAAAATCGTTTCGTTCCGATTTTGCAGTTAAAAATATAAATGGAATGTTAGCCGTTTTTACATTTTTACTTAACAAATGTATAACACCGTAGCCGTCTAACACAGGCATCATAATATCGCATATTATTAAATTAGGAAGGTGCGCGGCAGCTAGTTCTACACCAATTTTTCCGTTTTCGGCTTGTATTACTTTGTAGTTAGCCAGCTCTAATATTTCGGCTGTGTTTTCTCTAACGTCGTTGTTATCTTCAATTAATAGTATTGTTTTCATTGTATAATGGTAAAGTAATGTTGAATGTTGTACCTACGTTTAGTTCGCTTTTAAATTGTATTGTACCGTTTAATACCTCTATGTATTTGGCTACAATACTTAATCCTAAACCTGTACCTTGAATGTTTAATGCGTTTTTAGCTCTAAAAAAACGTTCGAATAAATTAGCTTGTTCTTCTTGTGGTATGCCCATACCGTTGTCTTGTACGCTTATGTGCAATGCCTTAGGAGTGGCGTTGGTAGTTACGTTAATGATTTTGTTTTCGGGCGAAAACTTACTTGCATTGGAAACTAAATTTATAATTATGTTGCGTAAAAATTGTTTGTCGCTTTCAAATAGTTCATTGCCACTATGCGTGTAATGCACGGTTTGTCCAGCTTTCAAAAAATTACTTAACTCGTTTAAACTTTCGTTAATGTAAATAGGAATATGTATAGGTTCTACGTGTACGTTTATTTTACCCTCCTCTAATTTGCCAGCCGATAAAAAATCGTCGAGTATAAGTGTCATATTAGCTACTGCCGATTTTATTCTATACACATGCTTATGTCGTTTCTCTTCTTCGTCAGTAGTTTTGTATTTACCTATTAACGAAACTGACGAAAGTATAGTACTGAGCGGTGTTCTAAACTCGTGCGAAGCCATGGCTACAAAGCGCGACTTCATTTCGTTTAAGTCTTTTTGTTGTTCTAAGGCTTTGCTTAATTCATCTTTGGAAGCCTCTAACTCCAACATTGTTTCTTTTAAAATTTTGGTACGCTCCTCTACTTTTAACTCCAACTCGGCGTTTACACGTTTTATGCGCAACTCCGCCTCTTTACGTTCGGATATATCTATTACAAATGCTATTACAAATGCTTCGTTGTTGCTTTTGTAAGGGCTTAAACTTATTTCTATAGGAAATTCACTCCCGTTTTTGCGTTTAGCGCATAGGTTTAAGCCTTTGCCCATGGAGCGTGGGTGAGGTGTTTTGTTATATCCCTCTCTGTGTTTTTCGTGGGTATGAGTAAGCCTTGAGGGTATAAGTACTTCTATTTTTTGGTTTATTAATTCGTTATTTGCATAACCAAACAATTTTTCGGCACTAGGGTTAGCTTTTACTATTAACCCTAATTCGTTGGCTATAATTATACCCTCGGTGGCATATTCAAACAGTGCTTGTAAGCTCTCCATTTTTATTAAATTATTTTTTAACAAGGTATTTATTTTTTTCACAGCAACAATTGTTTAAAAATAGAATGCTTATGAAAGTAAAAAACTGATAAAAATCAACGCTGCGAATGACTTTTATCAGTTTTTAATTGCAATGTAAATTAATTTATACTTGATAAACTCTCCCAAAAACTGCGGTACGATTTACTTACTACCTCTTTATTTTCAATAATTAAAGATGGAAATAATTGTACGCAAGGCGCAAAACACATAGCCATACGATGGTCGTTGTAGGTAGCTATAGGCACATTATTATAGCTTATGGTTGACGTGGCATTTATAGTTAAATTATCAATATCGTTAGTGGTACACTGTACATTAAACTTTGCTAATTCAGTAACTAATGCCGCTATGCGATTGGTTTCTTTTATGGTAAGTGTTTGCAAACCAGTAAGTGTGCTTTGTATACCAAGCATAGCAAGACTTACCGCCAAAGGTTGTGTAAGGTCGGGGTTGTTGGTTAAATCGGTACTGAATGTGGTAGGTAAACTAAAACTTTCCATTTTTGAAATTACAACACCATCATCAACCACTTGCGATTGTACACCCAATTGAGTGTAGAGGTGCATACACTCTTCATCGCCCTGTGTGGTATTGGTTTTTAGTTTGTTTAATTTTAATACCACATTGGTTTTACTTATAGCTACATAGTTATACCAAAATGCAGCAGAGCTCCAATCGGCTTCAATAGCAAGGCTTGTGGCGGGTTGGGTATATGGTGTAGCTTGTACAGTTATACTCTTATCATTCATAGTTATAACTGCACCATAATGTTGCATTACACTTATGGTTTGTTGTATGTATGCGTTAGATACCACATTACCCATTAATCGTAATTGTAAACCATGTGTTATATAAGGAGCAATTAATAGCAATGCCGTTATGTATTGGCTACTAATGCTGGCGTCTATCACTATGGTATGTGTGGAAGTTAATGTTGTACCTTCAATATACAAAGGTGCAAAACCATTTTGGTGTGTGTAGGTAATGTTTCCCTCTAGCTTGCGGAGGGCGTCTATCAAGGGTTGTATGGGGCGTTGTAGCATACGCTGGCTACCTGTAAGTGTTATTTTCTTGTTGGTTTGTGTGGCTATGTATGCTGTTAAAAAACGCATACAACTTCCTCCATGACCAATGTTTATGGTACATTCGTCATGTTTGTGTAATTGTTGTAAAGCAGTTAGCATAGCTACTACATCATCGTTGCCATTATTTAAGGCATCTAACTTATCCCAATTATTCATTAAGGCATTAATAATTAATAGCCTGTTTATAAGGCTTTTGGAAGTAGGTAAGTCTATTGCTTGTGATGTGTTTTTCATTTAATTACAATACTGTGCTATTGCATTTTTAATTTCGTGCGTGGTTATTGTACTATTAATTTGGCATGTGCCAATATTCGTAAGTAACGATGCGTTTATGGTAGCATTTGTATTTTTCTTATCATTATAAATAGCGTTATCAAATGCTTCCCAGTCGTTTATCAAACTAAGTATAGTGTTTACTAAATAGTATTTTGTAATACATTTTTCAATTAGTATAAAATCTTTGGTTGCGAGTAATTGTTGTTGCTTTGCAATGTATGCCTCTATTAATAAACCTATGGCAACACATTCGCCGTGGGTGTAGTGCATGGCTGATGTATTGGTTAGTATAGTTTCTATAGCGTGCCCCACAGTATGCCCTGCATTGAGCATTTTACGCACGTTACGCTCTTCAAAATCTTGCGCTACAATGTCTTTTTTTATCTGTAATGAAGTTGCAATTATTGCATACCAATCTAACGTAGTATCGTTTAAATTTAAGTTATTACACGCTTCAAAATAAGTTGTACTGGCAATAAGTCCGTGTTTTAAAATCTCGCCAAACCCTGATAGTAGCTCTTGTTGAGGCAATGTATTAAAAAAATGAGTATCTATAATTACTAATTGTGGATTGCAAAACGTACCAATCATATTTTTAGCATCAACAGTATTTATAGCGGTTTTACCTCCAATACTCGCATCAATACAGGCAAGTAGAGTAGTGGGTATATTTATAAAATGTATACCACGCTTGTAAGTACTGGCTACAAAACCACCTAAGTCGCTTACTAAGCCACCACCCACATTTACCAATAGTGTGTTTCTATCAGCATTGTGCGCAAGTAGTTGTTGCCACACGGCAGTACACGTTGTTATGTTTTTATTTACTTCGCCTGCGGCAATAATTATTGTTTTTTGATATTGAAAATAAGGAGTGTTACCATATAAACGGTGCGTATTTTCATCAAACAAATATACCACCGCACTATAGGTATTTAGGGCAATGTACTGCGTGAGTATTTGCTCAAAATTATCGGTAAGATGTATTTTATAACTTTTATTATCAATAACTGTATTCATTATAGTTACGGTATTGTGTAAGCGTTTATATTTGTAGTATTCAATTCACAAAAATAGCTATTTAAAAATGGTTTCATTTGATAACACCGAAATTGCCTTTAGTTCCAAAACCGTAAGCGACCTTAATCGCTCGTATTTATTATTTAAAACCGTAAGTAATTCTACTGTTGTAAATATTTCGGCACGCCTTACTGATGTAGCTTTGCGCCTGCACCTACCTATTGCTTGGGCTATAAAACCTACTATATTTAAGCAGTTTTGTGGTGGCGAAACTATTACCGAATGCGCTACTGCTATAACCCAATTGGGCAAATTTAACATAGGTACAATACTAGATTATAGTGTAGAGGGCAAAACAAAAGAGGCCGATTTTGATGCTACCATGCACGAAACCATAGCTACTATAGACCGTGCCAAAGGCGATAAAAACATTCCGTTTAGCGTGTTTAAAGTTACGGGTATATCTCGCTTTGCATTGCTCGAAAAAGTAAATGAAAACCAAACGCTTACTACCGCCGAACAAGCCGAATACGAACGTGTACAGCACCGTGTAAACGAAATATGCAAACGTGCACACCACAACGACGTGCCCGTGTTTATAGATGCTGAAGAAACTTGGATACAAAACACCATTGATACCCTTGCTAATACTATGATGGAGCGTTACAATACCCAACGTGCCATAGTGTATAACACCTACCAACTTTACAGACACGACCGCTTACAGTATTTAACTCAAACAGTAAACGATGCACGTAGCAAAAATTATTATGTAGGTGCTAAATTAGTACGTGGCGCATACATGGAAAAAGAACGTAACCGAGCTACGCAAAATAATTATCCATCGCCCATTAATGCAGATAAAAACGCAACCGATAAACTCTACGACCAATGCCTTAACTATTGGGCTGCTAATGCTGATGTGCTAAGTATATGTGCAGGCTCGCACAACGAACACAGCGCCATTACACTTATGCAATTAATGGCACAGCATAATATAGCCAATAACGATACCCGTGTATATTTTTCGCAATTGTTAGGCATGAGCGACCACATAAGTTATAACTTAGCAGCAGCGGGCTACAACGTGGCTAAATACGTGCCTTACGGCCCTGTGCGTGAAGTTGTGCCTTATCTTATACGTCGTGCGCAAGAAAACACCAGCGTAAAAGGACAAACAGGACGAGAGCTATCTTTAATTATAAAAGAAAAACAACGCCGTAGATTAATTACGAATTAAAAATTACGAATTACGTTTAAAATAATTGTTTACGAGTAAGATAAGTAACCATTATACAATGAAAAAATACGCCCTTATATTCCTTGCGCTTATTACCTTATATGCTTGCAAAGCCAAGCGTATAAACCGTTGCAACGATTGCCCTAATTTTAACAACAATAAACACTAAAACGTTATGCCCGCATCTACTACAAAAATATTAATGGTGTGCTTAGGTAATATATGCCGTAGCCCAATAGCCGAAGGCTTGTTGCGCCACAAGGTACGCTTGCATAATTTAAACATTAGTACCGATTCGGCTGGTACTAACGGTTTACATAATGGCGAAGCACCCGACTTACGCACACAACAAAATGCACGTACACACCAAGTAGATATTTCGGATTTGCGTTCGCGCCAAATAACACAAGCCGACCTTAGCCTCTTTGATGTAATATATACCATGGACGCTAATAACTACGCCACTGTACAAGCAATGTGTAGTACCGATGTTGAAAAAAATAAAGTGAAATTAATACTTAACGAACTACAGCCCAACAGCAACCAAGCAGTGCCCGACCCTTATTATGGTGGTGCTGATGGTTTTGAAAACGTGTATAAATTATTAGATAAAGCCACTGATAGTATTATTGAAAAATATACCGCAGGCACATTGCTTTAACTAATGTGGAACGATAGCATAAACGATTTTAAGTATTACATGCAGTTTGAGCTATCAATGGCTAAACACACCATAGATAGCTACGAACGCGACCTACATAAATTTACACAGTTTTGTGAGGGGAATAACTATGCTACATTAACCCCCAAAGATGTAAAACTAAGCCACTTAGTACAGTTTTTAAATTTCTTAAACGAATTACATTTAGCTCCAACATCGCAAGCTCGTATTATATCGGGCATACGTGCTTTTTACAAATTTTTATTGGTAGAAAACACCATTGATAACGACCCTACACAACTGTTGGAAGCACCCCGATTAACACGTACACTACCCAGTACACTTGAAGTACACGAGATTAATGCAATGATGGAAAGTGTAGATTTGAGTAGTGCAGAGGGACATCGCAACAAAGCTATTATAGCTACACTATACAGTTGTGGTTTGCGTGTAAGTGAGTTGTGTGGCTTGCAAATTACCGACCTTTTTTTTGACGATGGTTTTATACGTGTAATAGGCAAAGGCAATAAGCAACGCCTTGTACCCATTGGTAACGAAGCTATGCAGCTTATTACGTTGTATATGCACGACCAACGCAGGTTCTTAAAAACTATACAACCTAAGCATAACAACATAGTGTTTTTGAACCGACGAGGTGCGCAACTATCACGTGTTATGGTATTTTATATTGTACGAGATAGTGCTGCTATGTGTGGTGTGGATAAAACTATAAGTCCGCATACCTTGCGCCATTCGTTTGCTACACACCTTATTGATGGAGGTGCTGATATACGTGCCGTACAAGAGATGCTAGGGCACGCAAGTATAATTACTACCGAAATATATACTCACTTAGATAACGAATATTTGCGTAGTAACTTATTGCAGTTTCACCCATTGAGTAAGTTGTAAATTATTACTCCATAAAATGCGATAATTAAAACGGTAGTATCGTATTTAGTTTTACTTAATTAACACATAAGCAGTAGCTTTTATTAATACATACAAATTCAATTCACAATTCTTTTTTTTAGTTACTTTCGTATATCCAAATTTTAAAACATAAAACAACTTATATACAATGAGCGCAAATTTCCAATCTCGCCACATAGGGCCACGTAACAACGATGTAGCAGCAATGCTTAAAACCGTTAATGCTACCAGCATCGACGCATTAATTAACGAAACAATACCTGCTAATATTCGTTTGGCTAAGTCATTAAACTTGCCTATGGCTATGAGCGAATTTGAGTACGCACAACACATTAAAGAATTAGGTAAACTCAACAAAGTATTTCGTTCGTACATAGGTTTAGGTTACCACGGTACAATAGTTCCAGCGCCTATACAACGCAACATACTCGAAAACCCAGGCTGGTACACTGCTTATACGCCTTACCAAGCCGAAATAGCACAAGGACGCTTAGAGGCATTGTTAAATTTTCAAACTATGGTAAGCAACCTTACTGCTATGGAAATAGCCAACGCATCGTTGCTTGACGAAGCTACTGCTGCTGCCGAAGCTATGAGTATGTTTTTTAACAGTCGTTCGCGCGAGCAAGTAAAAAATAATGCAAACGTATTTTTTGTAAGTGATGAATGCTTACCACAAACTATAGACGTACTTAAAACACGTGCAACACCTATAGGTATAGAGTTACACATAGGCAACTGGAAAACATTTACTGCTAACGACACTACTTTTGGTGCTATGTTGCAATATCCTGCCGTTAATGGCGAAGCACACGACTACGCACAATTTGTAACTGCCGTAAAACAACACGGCGTTATGGTATGTGTAGCTGCCGATTTATTATCGTTAGCCTTACTTACTCCTCCAGGCGAATGGGGTGCAGATTGCGTAGTAGGTAACACACAACGCTTTGGTGTACCAATGGGTTATGGTGGGCCTCACGCTGCGTTCTTTGCTACTAAAGACGAATTTAAACGTATAATACCAGGGCGTATCATAGGCGTATCTATTGATGCACAAGGCAAGCCCGCATTGCGTATGGCATTGCAAACTCGCGAGCAACATATTCGTAGAGATAAAGCCACATCAAATATATGTACAGCGCAAGCCTTATTGGCTATAATGGCAGGTATGTATGCCGTGTATCATGGTGCTGAGGGTATTAAAGACATTGCTACTACTGTACATTTAAACGCAGTAACATTAGCCAAAGCCTTAGGTAATATGGGTGTTGAGGTTACATCAAAAAATTACTTTGATACTATAACCATTAGCAATATTGATACAAAAGCGTTGCGTATAGCAGCCGAAAAAGCCGAAATTAATTTTAATTATGTAAACGATACTACCGTAACTATAGCGTTAGACGAAACTGTTTTAGCAAAAGATATAGCCGACGTAGTAGCTGTATTTGCAAGCGTTACAGGCAAAACTCCTGCTGCCGTTACCAATGTGGAATATCCTATTTGTGCTAACCGTACAAGTGCCTATTTGCAACATTCAATATTTAATTTGTATCACTCCGAAAGTGAGTTAATGCGTTATATTAAACGTTTAGAAAACAAAGATTTATCGCTTACCCATTCTATGATATCGTTAGGGTCGTGTACCATGAAGTTGAATGCAGCATCGGAACTATACCCTATTACAATGCCCGAATTTGCTAACCTACATCCATTTGCACCCATAGCGCAAGTACAAGGTTATGCTACTATGATAGCCGACTTAGATACTTACCTAAGCGAAATTACTGGCTTTGATAAAATGAGTTTTCAGCCTAATAGTGGTGCACAAGGCGAGTACGCAGGGCTTATGGTTATACGAGCGTATCATATTGCCAATGGCGATGCACACCGTAATATAGCCTTAATACCATCGAGCGCACACGGCACCAATCCTGCAAGTGCAGCTATGGCAGGTATGAAAATAGTTGTAACCAAGTGCGACGAATTAGGCAACGTGGACGTAAACGACTTACGCGAAAAAGCTACATTACACAAGGATAATTTATCGTGTTTGATGATTACTTACCCAAGTACACATGGTGTGTTTGAAGAAAGTATAATTGAAATTACCAACATCATACATTCGTTTGGCGGACAAGTATATATGGACGGCGCCAACATGAATGCACAAGTAGGTTTAACATCGCCTGGTAACATAGGTGCTGATGTTTGCCACTTAAACTTACACAAAACATTTGCTATACCACACGGTGGAGGCGGGCCAGGTATGGGCCCTATTGGTGTTAAAAAACACTTAACACCCTTCTTACCATCGCACCCTGTAATAGCGATTAATGGCACGCAAGCCATACACGCCGTATCGGCAGCGCAATATGGTAGCGCATTAATTTTGTTAATATCGTACGGTTATATAAAAATGTTGGGCGCACAAGGCGTAACCGATAGTACACGCTATGCTATACTTAACGCCAACTACATGAAAGAGCGTTTAGCACCACACTACAAAATACTATACACCAACGTAAACGGACGTTGCGCACACGAAATGATATTGGACTGCCGTAGCTTTAAAAGCATAGCAGGAGTAGATGTTACTGATGTTGCAAAACGATTAATGGACTACGGTTTCCATGCGCCTACGGTATCATTCCCTGTGGCAGAAACTTTAATGATAGAGCCTACCGAAAGCGAAAGTAAAGAAGAGTTGGATCGCTTTTGTGATGCCATGATAAGCATTAAACAAGAGTTGGACGAAGTAATAAACGGCACAGCACACGCAACCGACAATGTACTTAAAAACGCACCACACACAGCAAGTGTACTTACTGCCGATGTATGGGAACATACTTACTCACGTACCAAAGCAGCATTTCCATTGGCACATATAGCCACCGCTAAATTTTGGCCAAGCGTAAGCCGTATAGATGCTGCCCATGGCGACCGTAACCTAATATGTACTTGCCCTGAAATAAGCGAGTATGAAGGTGTGGAGGTTTAGGGAGATTGAATTCGCCAAGTTTTAAGCCTTGGAATATTTTTAAATGTAACACAATACAACATGGCTAATAACATAAGTATAAACCTTAATTGCTATACAATTTCCTTTAGAGAAAAAAATAAAAAAGATGAGTTTGTAAGTCTTGAAAAAGTATTTGGACCGAAATCATTCAAAGAGATTATAGAAGCATTCATAAAAAAACTTGACGCTTCAAAATATTATTTGAATGATGCAGAGGACAGGATTTTTTACCTAGAGGAACATATCTCACTTACCGAAAATATCTTTTCTGGAATAGTAAGAAAAGGATATAGTGGTCGTGAAACTTACATTGATGAGTTGAGTAACAATAAAGTAAAAACATTAACTACCATAACAAAAGATAAATTTAATACAACGCCTTTTTATTTATTGATTAGTCTGCCTAAAGAGAATAAAAACAAAATGGTGTTTTTTGCACAGAGTTATAAGCAATTTGGATTTAAAGAACTTTTTGAAGAGTCATTCAAAAAATTTATAAAAGATAGTTTCTCTAATGAACTTATTTGTGAGATAGGAACTCTGTCTGTAGCTAGTTTATTTGAAAAATACATTAAAGATGGAACGGTTAAAAAACTTAGATTTAAAAAACATGTTTTACCAAAGAATTTTGAAAATATACTTGGTGAAGGTGATATAAAAGACGAAAAACTATATGAAGTTGAACTTTCAATAAAAGCGAAAGAAAAAGGTTTTATAGGGATAAAGAAAGATATAA
>JBEBIC010000274.1:0-3550 GCA_040080595.1 Bacteroidia bacterium
TAGACCAAGCCAATCACGTAGGGCCACTTATTGATAAAGATGCGGTAAACGGATACTTAAACGCCATAGAAAAAGTAAAAGCCGAAGGCGGTAAAATGGTAGTAGAAGGTGGTGTACTTACAGGCGAAGGCTACGAAAGTGGTTGCTATGTAAAACCAGCTATTGTAGAGGCTAAAAACCATTACCACATGGTGCAAGAGGAAACATTTGCACCTATATTGTACTTAATGAAATATACTGATTTGGATGATGCTATAGCACAACAAAACGATGTGCCACAAGGTTTATCATCATCAATATTTACAACAAATATGCGCGAAATGGAATTATTCCTATCGCAAGCAGGTAGCGATTGTGGTATTGCCAACGTAAACATAGGTACAAGCGGAGCCGAAATAGGTGGTGCATTTGGTGGCGAAAAAGAAACAGGTGGAGGACGCGAAAGTGGCTCTGATGCTTGGAAAGTGTATATGCGCCGTCAAACCAATACTATTAATTATAGTACTACATTGCCATTGGCACAAGGTATTAAGTTTGATTTTTAGGTGAAATGAAACAACGATTTTATTTTGACACTTCTGTTTTTGGAGGCGTTTTTGACAACGAGTTTGAAGACGAAACTTTAATGTTATTTGAAAAAGTAAACTTAGGTCAAATAATATGTGTATATTCTAATTTGACAGAAGCAGAACTTTCAACCGCTCCTGAGCGAGTAAAATTATTTTTTCAAAAACTAAACGAAGAGCATACAGAACGAGTATTAGTAACACCTGAAGCATTAAAACTTGCCGAAATGTACGTAAACGAAAAAGTAGTTGGGGAAACCAGTATGGACGACTGTATTCATATTGCTACAGCTACGCTTAATAAAGTTGATATTTTAGTAAGTTGGAATTTTAAACATATTGTAAATGTGTATAGAATACGTGGATATAATTCAATAAATTTGCGAATGGGACATCAAAATTTAAACACACATTGACCAAAAGAAATTGTAGGATATGAAGAATAATATAAAAACTGAAAAAGATTTTGATACAGTCAAAGTTTTTAGAGAAATTAAAGATAAAATTTCTAAGGAAATTAAGGGTATGACTTTTGAACAGCTGAATATGTACCTAGAAAAAAATAGACTTAAAACCCAAAATGGGTAAGTATATGCGCCATCAAACTAATACTATTAATTACAGTACTACATTGCCATTGGCACAAGGTATTATTTTTTATTTTTAATAGAGTTTATACCGATTAATTAACAACATAAAATTAGTAAGTAATTTGGTATTACAGGTAATCGTTCTTTGATAAGTTTATTTTTGTGTTATGCACTTAAATTATGCTTCGTTACAAGTTAAGAATAGTCTTTTAAAATCGTCCACAGGACTTGGCATAAAAGAGTTTTTGATTTTACTTCCTGCCTTTGAAAATGCTTGGAATACATATAATTTGCGCTATACACTGGAGGGTTTAGAGCGCCAACGTAGATGTACATCACGTAAAAACAATAGGTTTAAATGCGTAGAAGATATGCTTGTATTTATCTTGTATGATTACCGTCATAACCCCACACAGGAAGTTATGGCATTACATTTTGAACTGACTCAGCCTAAAGTAGCACTGTGGATAAAAGTCTTAGAACCCTTGTTATTAAAAGCATTAACTCAATTAAAATTAGTTCCAAAGCGCACATCTGATGGATTAGATAAGATAGCCGAAATAGGAGTAACACTTTTGCTAGACGGCACAGAACGCCAAATTAATAGACCTAAATATGACCAGCAAGACTACTATAGTGGAAAAAAAACTGTCATACATTAAAGAACAATGTATGTGCTACAATGAATACCGAGATTTTATATTTAAGCCCAACTTACACAGGTAAAGTACACGATAAAAAAATATGTAACGAAGAAAAGTTACAAATTAAAACGCAAGGGTTAGTTTTTGTAGATTTAGGATTTGTAGGATTAACGAGCGATAGCGCACAAATAATAACACCTCACAAGCGTAAGAAAAACAAAGAGCTAACGCAAAGTCAAGAGCAGTATAATAGTTGGTTAGCAAAAATTAGAGTAAAAATAGAACACGTTATGGCAAGCATTAAAATATACCGAAAGGTAAAAGAGAAGTACAGAGGACGACTCTATAAACGAGAGGATACAATTATGTTAGTAGCCTGTGCACTACATAATTTAAAACTAAAAGCAAAATCAATAATTAATTAATCGGTATAAACTCTAATAACTGAAAATAAAATTAGGGATTTAATAAAAAAAAATTTATATTTGATTAGTCGTAAAATGGTTTAATCATTAAAACTCTAATGAAAATGAAACGTAATTTTTTAACAGCCGCAAGCGTTATTATTACAATGGGTATTATTGTTATAGTATCGTGCAAAAAAGAAGGTAAAAATAGTAGCAGTGTAGATGCTAATGAAACTGGTAAAAACGAAACCAAGTATAGCTCAACTAATAGTAAAGAAAGTCATAATATGGGGCAAAATTGTATGAGTTGCCATAAACAAGGTGGTGCTGGCGAAGGTTGGTTTAATGTAGCGGGTACTGTGTATGACACTGCGCTAGTAAAAGCACTACCTAATGCAACACTAAAGTTATATTCTGGGCCTAATGGAACAGGTAGCTTAATGTACACTATCCCTGTTGATGGATTGGGAAACTTCTATACAACACAAGCTATCAATTTTGGCAGTGGTCTGTATCCTGCAGTTCAAGGGGCTACAACCACTAAATACATGAATTCTTTAATAACAGGAGGTCAATGTAATGGTTGCCATGGTGTGAGTACGAGTAAAATTTATACACAATAAAACAATGAAATCAAACCAAATAATAGTATTTACTTTTTTTATAGCATTAGCAATAGTTGCAATAGAATCATGTAAAAAAGAAACTAAAATAAGCTCAACAGGAAAAACTAAAAGTCATAACATAGGTAAAAACTGTATGGATTGCCACAAAAAAAGAGGTGATGGCGAGGGTATATTTACTGCTGCAGGTACGGTGTACGATAGTGTAAAAACAAACGTATTACCAAACGTAACACTAAAATTATTTACAGGGCCTAATGGTACTGGTGATGTAAAATATACTATTCCTGTTGATGGACTAGGTAATTTTTACACTACCGAAACTATTAGCTACGGCTCTGGTTTGTATCCTGCAATAGTAGGTGCTACTACCACTAAGTTTATGATTTCTTCAATAACTACTGGGCAATGTAATGGGTGCCACGGAGTTACAACGGCTAAAATTTGGGCTAAGCAGTAATGCCATTACAAACAAATATTAAAATGTGGAGGTATTACTTCCACATTTTTTATATTAAAACAATACGAGCTATTTTGTTCAAAAACAGTATTCTTTTTTTAATGTTTGGTTTCATTTTAACTAATGGATATGCACAAACACGCTTGCCTTATTCTATTAATGGAAAGTGGGTGTTTGTAGATTCGTTATTAAATCCAACTACTAAAAACGAGTATCAATTTATATTGCCTTACATAGGAAATGAGGCTATTGTAAAAAAG
>JBEBIC010000275.1:0-3549 GCA_040080595.1 Bacteroidia bacterium
CACTACTGCTATTATTTGCAAAATATACTTCGGTACTCATAAAAGACCGAAGCGAATTATTTAAAGAACTACTATTAATAGGCATTGCAGGCGCTTGCTTAATAGGTTTGTACCGTTACATTTCATTAGAGATTAATCCGCAAGAAATTACAGATGTAATTGTTAAAATGAAACAAGAGATGCAAAACCAAGGTATGGAACCCGAACAAATAAACGAAGCCGTGCAAACAAGTTTACTGTTTTTAAGCCCATTAGTTATGGCAATATCAAGTTGTATTGGCTATAGTATTAGTGCGGTTATTGGGGCTGTTATAGCTAGTCGTAAATTTACAAGCAATAATCCTTTTGAATAAATTATAAACTTTAATACAAATTAAAACCATGAACAAAATACCTTTACACTGGCGTTATGCCTTCATTACAGGAATAGTAGTAATAGCTTGGATGCTGTTTGAATACCTTATGGGCTGGCACGCCACAAGTGCAGGTGCTAACACTAGTTTTATAGGCGTACTCTTGTTTTTATTGGGTTTGTTTTTTGCCATACGCAACACCCGCGATACGGTACTAAAAGGCGTGTTAGATATTAAAATAGGAATGCTCGTAGGTTTGCAATTTGCACTTATAGTAGGCGTTATAAGTGCATTGGGTACATTTATGTATTACCAATTTATTAATACTACCTACGCCGAATATTGGGCCGAGAAATCGGAAGAAGCAATGATAGCCGCTAAGACCGCTCCTGCTGTTATAGCACAAACTAAACAAAATATATTAGCCTCATTCACACCTATTAAGCAAGCTACGCAACGCTTACTGTTTACTATACTTGGTGGTTTTTTTGCCAGTATGTTATTGAGTTTATTAATGAAAAAAAATCCTGAAAAGGAATAATTTTTATATCATTAGCTATTATACTTTAGTGCAGTTGTATAACGCTTGTTAATTACTCCACGTTGGCTGAGTTTATCGCAGCCCCTATTCATAAGCATAACCAAGGGCTCAACAAAATACATTCGTTAATTATATTCAATCCAACCAAATACTCGTGTAGGTATAGCCCAACTTATGTGCTATTAAGTTACCGTCTATCTCTTTGCCCTCGTTACCTTGGTTGCAACTAAGTGTAGGTGTATAATGGCTGTAATAACTTGCTTTTGTTGGGTGTTGGGGTGCACATACATTATACGTACCATAATTTAACTTACTATTAATACCTTGCGTTATAAGCGCAACAACATCTACACCGCATACCATATTTACAGGTGTATTACTGTTTTCTACTACACCTTTTTTTAAGAAATTTTTAGGGCTACGTGTACTACCTATTAACCCTGCAAGCCTAAGTATATAGTGGTTTGCGTAAGTTGTACGTATATAGTTTTCAGTAGTTATAATTACGTTATCGGCACTGGCTAAAGCGGTGCTTTGTTCGTTGTGGGTAGTATTGTTATTCAAATAAACCGATATACTACTTGTAAATACTACGCAACCTACATAACTTAATTTATTTAATACCGTACTTAGCACTTGCGTGTAACCACTATGTTTACAGGCACTTGGCGGCAAGGTGTAAATTACATAATCAAAATTTAAGTTGTTAAACTGGTCATAATCTGTAACTATATCTGCATTAAAACATACTGAATTTAATCCTAATGCGTGTAACTCGGCTAGCTTAGTTTTTTGTGTGGTAGTAAGCGTTACAGCATAGTTATGTTGTTGTAAACTAAGTGCCAAAGGCAAACCTATAAAGCCACTTCCTACTATTAAAACTGTTTTCATTTAGTAATCGTAGTTTAATTTTTTAATACATAATTACCTACTGCACATTGCAAGCATTTTTTGTGCGTACAATACTGTTTATACAATTGTATTAATGCTTGACTTTGTGCAGCATCAGTAGCTTGCACGTGCGCAGAAGTAAAGCAAGTTACAATATTATTTTTCTCAGGTTTTAATGCACATAGCCACGTATAGGATTTTTCTTTTACGGCTTCGTTGTGGGTATAATTACCGTAAGCAAATAGCAAAGGCACTATGGTATTTATAACTATAGTATTTATAGTGGTAGTGCCTAAACCCTTAATTTTAACAGTGCTTGCCACACCTAACTGATAATGCGTAAGCCAATAGGCACTGGGTTCTACGTCAAACAATGCGTTGCATTGGCTTACTGCGTTAAGATTTATTAATTGCGAAAATAAATGTTGCGACTGGTGTATAATGCTTGCTAATTGTGCTAAGCGTAAGCTAGGAAAATGTGCGGGACGCAAGCGCATGTATTTCCAGTTACTACTTTCAATAGGTTGTAGTTGATACAAGTTTTTTAAATACGCATATTCTTTTATCAATTGTAAATGATACGCATCGGTGGTAGTTACGGCTTGCAAAAAGCCCGCTTGCCCTAGTAGCAATGCTTCCAGTTGCATTACATTGTTTTTATGTTTAGCTAATAGTTGTACAGATATACTTTGTGCCAATAATTCAAAGGTATCGCTGTTAATGGGCGCACCCAATGCACGGCACAAATAATTAAAAAATGTTTGCTCCCAATTATTTTGATTTTGCGCCAACGTAGCTTCTATATCGCTTACTTTGGTAGATAAGCGTTCTATGGTTAAAGATTCTAAATATGTATTTAACAAATGTTGCGGAACGCTTGCTATTTGTGCTTCGCAGAGCAACTTATTTTGTTTCATAAGGTGTTGATACTTTGCTTCGATGTTGGTGTGTATAATGTGTTGTAGCTCTACCGTTTCTATATTTTGCAGTTCAATATCTTTATCATTATTAAGTACAACATGTAGTATTAAGTTATTGTACGCACCATCGTGCTGATGCTTGTGTTTTAAATAATCGCTGGTGTTAAGGTGCAGTTCCACATTACCCACTAAAGTTATACCATCAATAATAAGTTGTGCGTTCAAAAAATCGGGTCCTGCATTCGTATTATACATTCCTACTTTTAGCACCTGCACTGGCAAGCCTTTGGTAGTAAGCAGTTTAGCACTATCATATAATTTATGTTGCCATATATAATGTAGGAGTAGTTCGGTCATGGTGGTGGTTATTTAATTGTAAGAGAATATGAACCTGTCAAAGTACATGAATTGTTACCCCTTATTTTTATATTATCAAAAAACAGTTTATCTCCTTTATTCAATATTTTTATTACCTCAATAAGTTCATCGTGCAATTCATTACCAGCAGTGGGGTCTAATGTTATTTTGGCTACGCCATTATTATCAGTAATAAACGACATTTCAAAAGAAATAACACGAATTCCAAAATTATAATAACAATTAGGTATATCCGCATTTAACACTGGGTTAGCAAGAATTTCTGCCACGGTAGCGGTAGTATCTTTTATAGTCCCTAGTTCTATTTTTAAATCGCCAAATCTATCTACAGTGTATATTTTTTCGAGTATTAATTTTGATTTTTTATATAATCGTAATGTATCTATTCCCGCTTTTTGATAACTCATGCTAAACTTTCCTTTTTGGGGATAGTCTTTTCTTTCGCTACCGCTTGATGAAGTAAGTG
>JBEBIC010000051.1:0-14888 GCA_040080595.1 Bacteroidia bacterium
CTAATTTTATTTGTATTAGCAGTGGTAGTTATTGTATATAATTTGCCCAAAGAGGGTAAGTTTAAATACGAATACAAAATGGGTAAAGTATGGATGAACCCTACGCTAATAGCGCCTTTTGACTTTGCTATATATAAAAGCAAATCCGAATTGCAACGCGAAAAAAAAATAGCTAAAACCAATGCACATCCTTATTTTACGTTAGATAGCACAGTAGTAAAAACACAAATAACACTGTTTGAACTTGCTTTTGATAGCCTTGCCAAATTAAATAACAACAGTATTGCAACTATTAATAAAAAAATTGGCGTAAGTGTATTAACTCATATATACAGCCAAGGCGTAATTGAAACTAACGAGCTGCTTGATGGACAAGCCAGTACATATACCGTAAATGTATTAACCAACAACCAACTTAACGAGCGTGAGTTAAGTAGTATTTATACCCTGCAAACAGCTTACGATTATGTAAACTCGCAGTTGGAAAATAATGCAGTATTAGTAACCTTAATAGAAAATGCCTTAAAGCACAACATTAAGTATGATGCCGCAATGACGGACAAAACACAAGACCAATCGCAAAGCGACGTATCACCTACGCACGGTATGGTTAAGCAGGGCGACCCTATAATAACTAAAGGCGAAGTAACCGACGATTTACGCTTTCAGATGTTGGAATCGTTAAAATCGCAATACAGCCAAAAAATAAGTTCGCGTACTAATTATTGGTTAATATTGGTAGGACAATGCGTGCTGGTAAGTGTATGTATTGCATTACTGTTTTTGTTCTTAACCTTGTTTCGTAAAGATATAATTGCTGATAATAACAACGTGACATTTATACTTATATGTATAGTTATAAACGTAGTAATGACTGCTATTACGCTCCGTACCGACATTATAAGTTTATATGTATTACCGTACTGTATATTGCCTGTACTGATGCGTGTTTTTTACGATACTCGTACCGCATTGTTTACACACATAGTATCTAGCCTTATAGTTGGTTTGGTTGTGCCCAATAGTTTTGAGTTTTTCTTACTGCAACTAATAGCGGGTATGGTTACTATTTTTAGTATTGTTAATATGCGCAATCGCTCACAATTATTTATAGCGGTAATGTATATTTTCTTGGCCTATAGTGTTACTTATTTTGGGTTGAGTATAGTGCAACAAGGGCGTATAGATAGTGTAGAACCTGAGTATTTTGGCTTGTTTGCCGTAAGTAGTATGATTACTTTGTTTAGCTATCCGCTTATATATGTGTGCGAAAAATTGTTTGGTTTCCTAAGTGATATTTCGTTGTTGGAATTAACCGATACCAATAGTAAATTGTTACGTTCCTTGTCCGAAAAAGCACCAGGTACATTTCAGCACTCGTTGCAAGTGGCCAACCTTGCCGAAGACGCTATACATGCCATAGGAGGCTCGCCATTGCTGGTTCGTGCTGGTGCATTGTACCATGATATTGGTAAGATAACTTCGCCTGTATATTTTATTGAAAACCAAACTACAGGCGTTAATCCGCACGATGATATTAATTCCGAAGAAAGTGCATCTATCATTACAGGACACGTAAAGGCAGGTATTGAACTGGCAAAGAAAAATAATTTGCCCGACCGTATTATTGATTTTATACGTACCCACCACGGCACAAGCAAGGTGCAATATTTTTATCAATCGTATTTAAAAATACACCCCGACGAGGAAATAGACGAAACACTGTTTCAATATCCTGGTCCAATACCATTTAGTAAAGAAACCGCAGTGCTAATGATGGCAGATAGTGTAGAGGCATCATCACGCAGTTTAAAACAATATAACGCCGAAACTATTGGTGCTTTGGTGGATAAGGTTATTAATAAACAAATAGAAGATGAGCAATTTATAAACTCCGATATTACATTTAAAAACATAAGTACTATTAAAAAAATATTTAAAAAGAAACTCTTAAATATTTATCACTTGCGTATAGAATATCCTAATAAGTAAGTAGCGCAATGTTTGATTATAAACAATGGAAACAGTGGTTTAACAACACTCCATGGAACAAACGTTGGTTCTTTTGGTTGTTGCTACTGCGCCCTATTATTGATAATTTTTATTACCTCAAAAAAATATCTCCTGCTATATCTCCATTATATATTGTGGGTATTTTTTCGCCTATTATTATACTGTATGTTACTCGTAAACTACCGCAAAACCCACGCTCTAGCATAGATGGTATTTTTAATACACTTTCGGTACTGGTGTTACTTTCGTGTACATTAATATTTTTTTACGACCCAGTATCTACCAATAATTTATCGTTCGTATTTAAATTACCCGTAATGATTTATTTGTTTTATTTTTTGCGCCGTGTAGTTAATTCGCGTAACGATATGGAAATGATAATGCAAACCTTTGTGTATTCGGCAATATTTGTGGCAGCTTTGTTGGCTTATGAAGTATTATTAAACCCAGTACAAGTAAAGTATAGCAGAGGTTTGGAGCGCATACAAGGTAACTTTGCCGATGTTACCAATTATGGTTTTTATGCTAACCTTAGTTTCTTGTGTATTACTTATTTTTTTACATCAAAAGCCAGTACAGTTCCACTTCAAAAACGAATGCTGTGGTTAGGAGCATCTATCCTATTTACAGTTACGGTATTACTCAAAATAAATCATACCGCAAGTTGGGCTGTGTTTATATCCTTGTTAGGTTTGTTTGGTTATAAATACATACGCGAAAATAAAGGGGGCGGACTTATTGCAGTAATAGCAGTAATAGCTATAGTTGCACTACTATTTAGCGATACCCTTATTGAAGTAATACGCCCACTCATAGCCACCGACCTTGCCGTTGCCGATGGCGACCAAGACTCTAGCCGCTTGCTACATGGGCGTGTGGGACGTTGGGAATATATGTTTAGTGAGTTTTTTACCTTTCCATTTTACGCACAGTTATTTGGTATGCCTTACACGTTCGAAAACAGTAATGTGTTTTGTGGTACTGCGGCACATAATGATTTTATACGTTACTTATTTCTTACAGGCGTAGTCGGCTTTATTACCAATGTATATTTGGTAGTACACATTGCTATAAAAGCCCTCGCTATGAAAGCCCTACAACAGCACTTAATATTGGGCGCAGTAGCCTTTACTACCTTGTACTCTATCTCTACCAACCCATCTATGTATCCGCCTGTTATGTACCTAATAGTACCCATATATTCTTATGCTTGCTTACCCGCTAGCCGACGTTAAATTTATACCGCTAATGAGCAAACCAACTGTACTTATTTTAGGCAAAATTCCACCGCCATATTATGGCACATCAGTAAGTATGCAGCTTATTATGCAATCGGCATTAAACCAAAACTATACACTTATACCCATAAACACCAACGTGCACACAAGCCTTGATACGCTTGGTAAAATTAGCTTTAATAAGTTAAAACTAAACCTAATGATGTATGTGCAATTGTACAAAAAAATAAAAGAGATTCGTCCGCAATGTGCCGTTATTCCTATAAGCCAAACTACTGTTGGTTTTGTTAAAGATGCAATGTTTATATGGATATGCCGTGCAATGGGAGTAAAGGTACTGGTGCATTTGCACGGTAGTGTACTTTTGGATTGGTATAACAAAAGCAATTTTATAATTAAAAAAACAGCCACTGCAACGCTCGCTAATACTCAAGGTGCAATAGTATTGGGTAGTAATTTAAAATACATATTTACTCCATTTTTAAGTGCTGATAAAATACATGTAGTACCCAATGGAGCTAATTATACATACGCATACACCACCAAAACAACTACCCAATTGCAACTATTATACTTGGGTAACTTACAAGCTACCAAAGGCATTGTTGATATAATAGATGCCTTAGTGGTATTAAAAAATAAATATGCTATTCCCTTTACATGTACTGTAATTGGTGCTTGGCGAGACGAAACAACTAAAGCCTATTGTTTAAAATTAGTAAACGATAATGCCCTTAACGTACAATTTAAAGGCATAGTAACAGGCACAGATAAAAATAAGTATTACGAGCAAGCCAATGTGTTTGTATTTACACCACGTGCGCCCGAAGGTCACCCATGGGTTATAGTAGAGGCAATGGCTGCAGGCTTGCCCATAATAAGTACTGATAAAGGTGCTATAAAAGAATCTGTATTAGATAACTATAACGGTTTTATAGTTGATGATAATGCACCACAACAAATAGCCCAACGCTTGCAACAACTAGCCACTACTCCTAATTTAATAGCTACTATGAGTACCAATGCCTTAACGCATTACAACACTAATTTTACCGAAACTAAAATGGTAAACCAATTACAAACCGCTATTGATGCCGTATTGTTACATTAAAATTTATTGAGTATTTGGCGTAATTACCCACACTATTTTATTATTTAGTTCAAACATTTATTCATTAATAGTGTTGCACTAGTGGTACAGCTTACTTGTTTGAATATTATTTTTAATTAATCTAAATAAGATGTTGCGCAATCAAATTAATAATTACATTTGCATCGTTATTTTAATTCAATCTAAATAGTAATAACGAATACGCAATGAAAAAACATATCATTTTATTAAGTACACTTACCGTGTTAGCAAGCGCAACACAAGCACAAATATTTACACGTGAAGACTCGCTAAGCGCAGGTTTAGTAGGGAGTAACAATGCCACTGTAATATCGGGCTATGGCGAAGTTAAATACGAATACAACAGCTACACACGTACCGCTTCGGCTAACGCCAACCGTGCAGTTATGTTTATTGGTCACCGTTTTAATGAGCGCTATCAATTGTTTAGCGAGTGGGAATTAGAAAATGCCAATACCAAAAATGGAGGAGAGTTTGGTATAGAACAATTATTTATAAAATATAACATCAATCGTAACCTATACATTACCACAGGTTTGTTTACTCCTCGTATTGGTATTATAAACGAGAATCATTTACCTACTACATTTAATAGCATCAATCGTCCGTTTGTGGAAACACTTATTATACCAGCTACTTGGCGAGAAATAGGAGTGGGCTTGTACGGACAATCGGAGCAAATATTGGGTTTAAATTATGCCGTAAGTTTAACCAATGGTTTAGATGCCTCAAAGTTTGAAAACGGTAAAGGCATACGTGGCGGACGTGGCGCAGGCAACACCATTAATGCTAAAACAATAGGCATTACACCATCAGTACTTTATTACCACAACAATTTTAGAATACAAGCAAGTGGCTACTACGGCGGGAGTGTAGGGGTAAGTCCACGTGAAGCCGATAGTTTGTTTTTGGAAACAGGCCCATTAGGTTCGGCGGTTGCAATGGCAGAAGCCAATATGCAATACAAACACAAAGGCGTGAGTGTAAAAGCATTAGTTGCTTACACTAATATTACCAAAGCACAAGACATAAATAGAGCTTATGCCAACAACACACCTAGCGAAATGATAGGCGGTTACGCTGAACTTGGTTACAACGTTTTACACAAAAAACAAGCAGTAAAATCGCTTACTATTTTTACCCGTTACGAGTACTTGGATTTGAATAGTAAAGTGCCTGTAAATGGTATTAGTACTGGTACTAACAAGCAACAATATATAATAGCAGGTGTTAATTTTGCGCCAATACGTGGGGTATCGTTTAAGGCTGAGTACAGATTACGCACTACCGAAGAACCTAATCCGTTATTAATAGTAAATCCATTTCCACAACAGCTTGCCTACCCTACAAGTATCAATTACGTAGGTATAGGTATGGCATACGCATTTTAATTTTTTTTTAACTACTACTTATTTATTTCATACATGAACACTCGTCGCACATTTATAAAAAATACGTGTATAGCCTGTACTGGCGCAGCCTTAGGAGCAAACGTATTGCAAAGTTGTAGTAGTATTAAAACAGTAAATAGCACCATTGCTAATAATATGATGACGGTGCTTAAAACCGAATTTGCAACAGTTAGCACCATGAAAGTGCGCAACTTACAATTGCCTTACGATGTATTGTTAGTAAAAGAAAATGAAACAAATTACTACGCACTGTATATGCAATGCACGCACGAAGACAATGCTGTATATACCGATGGGGCAAAAATAAACTGCCCAAGCCATAGTAGTCAGTTTGATATGAAAGGCGAAGTACTAGATGGGCCTGCAATAAAGCCATTAAAACGATTTAGAACTGAACAAACCGAAACCAATATAAATATTTACATAAAATAATTAACCCAATATAAACTCGTATAAAACAATGAATACTATACTTAAAACAACATCGTTAGTTGCACTTGCAACCATAGTAACACTAAGCGCTTGCCGCAAAAAGAAAGAGGAAGAAGTAGTAGCAACACCAGCCACAGCCGAAACATTATCGCAAGAGGTAATAGTATCATTTGCCAATAAAATAGCACTGCCACAGTATAACGACATGAGCACTGGCGCTACTAGTTTAGTAAATGCTGTAGCTAATCTTAACGCCAATACTACACAAGCTAACTTAGTAATTGCACAGCAAGAATGGAAAAACTTGCGCAGTACTTGGGAACTAAGCGAAGCGTTTTTATTTGGCCCAGTTGCCGACCAAAATCTTGATCCTAACGTGGACGATTGGCCTGTAAACAAAAACGATTTTGATTCGGTGTTGGTTTCTTCATCGCCATTAACCGATAGTGTTGTGGCTAATTATCAAACCTCGCTTAAAGGATTTCATGCGTTGGAATATATATTGTTTGATGTAAATCAAAGCAAGCAAGCAAGCAACATAACGGCACGCGAAAAACAATATATGACTGCAATAGCAAACGATTTAAAAAGTAATTGCACTAAAATGTACACAGGTTGGGAACAAAATAATGGTAACTATTACACCACATTTACCACCACCAACAGCGTATATACCAACAAACTACAAACACTAATTACTATGGTTGATGCCATGGCGGGTATATGTGGCGAGGTAGGCGAAGGTAAAATAAAAAGTGTGTATGATGGGCAAGATGCAACGCAGGAAGAATCGCAATTTAGCAACAACTCATTTGCCGATTTTAAAAACAATATTACGGGCGTACGCAATGTGTATTTAGGCGTGTACAAAGGTACTGATGATAAAGGCTTGGAGGATATTGTACGCCAATACAATTTGAGTTTAGATGGCAAAATAAAACAACAAATGGAAGTAGCTATTAACTCATTTAACGGTTTTACTAAACCATTTGGACAAGCTATTTTTGACGAGCGTACACAAATTACCAGTACAATAAACGCAATAAACGCATTAAAAACTACACTTGAAACGGAGCTAAAACCATTATTACAAGCCAATATTAAATAACTATACAATGCCTGATAATACTACAAAATTTCGTGTTTTTATAATTGCTGGATATTGCTTAATAGCATTAGTAGCCTGCCGTAAGCCCCAAACTATTAATGATAGAATGGAAAACTATGACGAGCGATTAAGTGGTGGACAACAAACTACATTTAACGAAACTTTTGATGATGTTTTTCCTGTATTATCAGCCAGTAAAGTAGCCACACACGATTTGGGCGATGCCGTATTTGGTTCCACATTTGTAACCGCACCAGCACCTATCAATCCTGGTTTAGGGCCTGTGTTTAATAATGTATCGTGCGGTTCGTGTCATGTAAATAATGGGGTGGGTAAGCCTCCTGTAAATGGTAACGACCAAGTACAATCATTTTTATTTAAGTTGAGTATGCCTGGTTACGATGCCCACGGTGGTTCGGTACATGTGCCCAATTATGGTGTGCAATTGCAAACACGTGCTGTATTTGGCGTGCAGCCCGAAGGTAATGTAAGCATTGCTTATAGCACCATACAAGGCGAATTTAGCGATGGCGAAAAGTATAGTTTGCAAAAACCAACTTATACCATTACCAACCCTTACGCACCTTTGCCAGCAGGGGTTTTAATAAGCCCACGTTTACCAATGGCAGTAATAGGTTTAGGTTTACTTGATGCTTTAACAGACGATTGGATGCTTGAACATCAAGATGTAAACGATGCTAATAATGATGGCATAAGTGGTAAGGTTAATTATGTATGGAACGAACGTACACAAACTAAAACTATAGGTCGTTTTGGCTGGAAAGCAACAATACCAACCATTGAGCAACAAGTAGCGCTAGCTTTTAACGAAGATATGGGTATTACAAGCCCTTTGTTTCCTGTAGAAAGTACTTACGGACAGTTTCAGTACGATAAGTTAAATGATGATAGCGAAATAAACGACAGTATATTAAGTACGGTAACATTTTATATGAAAAGCCTTGCTGTTACTGCACGCCGCAATGTAAATGATGCTACAGTACAACAAGGTAAATCTGTATTTAAACAACTAAACTGTAGCGGCTGCCATTTGATGACTGCACGTACTGGAGTAAATATGGGCTATGCCGAAGTAAGTAATCAACTTATATTTCCGTTTACCGATTTGTTATTGCACGATATGGGTAACGACCTAAGCGACAACAGACCCGAGTTTGATGCACTTGGTAGCGAGTGGCGCACACCGCCATTGTGGGGTATTGGGCTATCGCAAAAAATAAATGGCAATACACATTACCTACACGATGGGCGTGCACGTAGCCTAGAAGAGGCTATATTATGGCATAGTGGCGAGGCCGAATTTGCTAAAAACAATTTTAAAGCCCTATCTAAAACGGATAGAAACGCATTAGTAAAGTTTTTGCAATCGTTGTAATTACGAAGCTATTTATCTTTTTCATCTAAGTGAAAAAAATGTAACGCTCTATGCACCACAGGCGATATAAACAAAGCTACTGTAGTTAAAAAAGCAATGCCACTATACAACGAATAAAAGGAACTAAAAAGTTTGGCTGCATTGTTGGGCATTTTGTCCACAGGCCCCATTCCTGTTAGTATCATACAGGCATTATAAAAACTATCAACTAAATTTAAGTGCCCAAAATAATGGTAGCCCGCTACTCCCATTCCTAATGATAGGGCTATAAAGAAACTTGCCAACATAAAAAACTTGAGCATACGTATGCCAAAATCTTTGTTGGATAATATTTTTTTGTGGGTAGTAGTTATCATGTGCAAATAAGTAATAAAATATGTACGAAGTTAAAGTTAATTAGCTTTGTACTGACGTACGTTATAACGTAAATTAAAGTAAATAATAAACTTAAAAAGACTGCGGTTATTTTCAATCATTTAAGTACATTTAGCGTTTAAATTTAAAATTATAATTTAACGCCTTATGCAAAAATACACCCTCCAATTTATTTTTATTTTAATTACATTTATTAGTGCCTGCCATAGCAATAAAAATGCGGTAAGTAGCGCACAACGCAATAATGTACGACTAAGCGAGAACCTACAGTTAGAGTTTGACAGAACGTTTTATAACGCTAACAAAGAAAAAATGTTGGGTAACTCGGAGCAAGCTGCAAATATGTTTTCTCGTTGTTTGCAAATAAACGAAAAGAGCGGTAGCGCCAACTACGAGCTGGCTTACATTTATTACAAGCAACAACGTATGACCGAATGCAACTTATTTGCAAAGCGTGCTGCAGAGTTAGAACCCAGTAATATATGGTACAGCGACTTATACGCCCAAGTGTTAGTAAACAAAAAAGAATACGAAAAAGCAGCTGTAGTGTATAAAAATATAACTACACAACACCCTAGCAAAAAAGAATTTTACGACGAGGAAGTGGCCATATACATAATACTTAATAAGTTGGATAAAGCCATAGAAGTATATGACCGTATGGAAGCGCAGTTTGGTGTAACCGAAGAAATTGTAAACAACAAACGCCAAGTATATTTAAAAGAAAATAAGCTAGATAAAGCAGCTAAAGAAATTGATAAACTAATAAAGCTACACCCCGAAGATGCACGCTACTACGGTATGATGGCAGAAATGTATATGGCAAATAATCAACCACAAAAAGCGT
The DNA here is from genome assembly GCA_040080595.1 of Bacteroidia bacterium. GTDB lineage: Bacteria > Bacteroidota > Bacteroidia > UBA4408 > UBA4408 > JACMRI01. The sequence goes on from JBEBIC010000051.1 coordinate 9,954, forward strand.
ATTCGTATTTGCAAAAAGCATTAGTGGCTGATAGTAGCAACGTAAATGTACACCTTGCCCTAAGCGATTATTACCGTAGTAATAAGGAATATGATAAGGCGTTTATGGAAATAAAAAAAACATTTGCAAGCCCTGAATTAGATGTAGATACCAAAATGAAAGTACTACTAAACTACTACAGTGCTACCGAAAAAGAAGATGTAAAACTAAAACAACAAGCCAACGAACTAATACAAGTAATGAAACTTGCACACCCCAAAGATGCCCGCAGTTACTTTATAGCAGGCGATTTTTTGTATAGAGATAAAAAACTAAAAGAGGCGGTAGTAGAATTTGAAAATGGATTAAAATACGACAAAGAAAAGTTTCCTGCTTGGAATCAAACTATAGTAATATATAGCGAGTTGCAAGATTATGACAACATGCTACGTGTAAGCAACGAAGCATTGGAGTTGTTTCCTAACCAAACGGCATTGTTCCTATACAAAGGCGTGGCAAGTATGCAAAAAAAAGAATATAAAAATGCCATAACCGCATTAAAACAAGGGGCAAGTATTACGGTAGATAACGACCAATTACTTACCAATTTTTATATGTATTTGGGAGACAGTTACCATGCTGATAATGACCACAAAAACTCTGACGATAGCTATGATAAAGCATTAAAACTAGACCCAAACAATATATACGTACTTAACAACTATGCCTATTACCTAAGCGAGCGAGCCCAAAAACTTGAACTTGCTGAGGAAATGAGCGCCAAAACATTAAAGCTAGAACCTACCATTGCTAACTATCAAGACACGTATGCGTGGATATTGTATAAGCAAAAAAAATATGCTGATGCACTTATTTGGCAACAAAAAGCAATAGCAGGCTCAAGCCCATCTGCCGTTATGCAAGAGCATTTGGGAGATATTTATTACCAACTAAACGAACCCGAAAAGGCGCTTGAATACTGGAATATGGCAAAAGGAAAAGTAGGCGTAAGTACTTTTTTAGATAAAAAAATTGCGGATAAAAAATTATATGAATAAGCCAGTGTTGATGTTAGTAAGTAAATTAAAAACAATAGCAAAGGCAGGAGCAGTAAGTAGTACACTATGCCTATTGCTTGTAATGCCCGCCTGTCGTCACCGTAAGGGATTACCCATAAAACCCAAAGAAGAAATAAAAGCAGTGGTAGATAACCGCCCCGCTTTGCAGTTGGTAAAAAAACAACACGAGCACGAGTTGCGTTATAATTGGTTGAGCCTTAAAGCAGCGGTAGAAACTGAAGCTAATGGCGAAAACCAAAATTTTGATGCAAGTATTCGTATTAAAAAAGATAGCGCAATATGGATATCTATAAGCCCTGCGCTTGGCATAGAAGTGATGCGTGTGCTTATAACACCCGATACCGTAAAGTATATGAACCGATTGAACAATACCTATTTTGTAGATGCGGTGTGCAAAATAAACGACCTTATACAAGCCGATTTTGATTTTTATATGATACAAGATTTATTAGTAGGCAATAGTTTTGAATACTATGATGACGAACGCCTCAAAACAAGTATTGTAGATAATAACTACTTAATAAGTTCGGTACGTAAGGGTAAGCTAAAACGCCTTGCAAACACAGCAAATACTGAGCGTGAAGCTATACAAAGCATGTGGTTAGAACCCTTAAATTTTAAGTTGGTAAAAATACGTTTAGATGAATTTACCAGCCAGCGTGAACTTACTACTGAGTACAGTAATTTTAAAGCTATTGAAGACTCTACCCAACTAATGCCACACAGTATTAATATGAATGTAAAAGCACAAAAAACGATTACTGTGCGTGTTAATTATGCTAAAGTAAAATTAAATCAACCGCAGGAATTTCCGTTTAAAATTCCTGCAAAATATACACGCAAACAAAATTAAGAAATGAAAACATATCTATACATCTATATATTTATATGTGTGCTGTTGGGCGTGGCGCAGGGGCAAACAAAAAAAGACTTAGAAAATAAAAAAAAGAAACTACAATCGGACATACGATTGACCAAAGATTTGTTGGAGGAAACAAAACAAAACAAAAAACAATCGCTAACCCAACTGGTAACACTCAACAAAAAAATAGGAATGCACGAAGAACTTATTACCACAATAAGTTCGCAGGTATCGTTATTAGATAGAGAAATTACCGAAAACAATACATCGGCACAGCAATTAGCCACGGAACTAAAATCATTAAAAGACGAGTATGCTTTGATGATAAAGTATGCTTACAAAAACAAAGGCACGTATGATAGGTTTATGTTTTTGATGTCGTCGGCTAGTTTTAACCAAGCGTATAATAGGCTTAAATATATGCAACAATACAGTGTATATAGGCAAACACAAGGTAAACTAATAGTAACTAAACAACAAGAATTAGTAACCAAAATAAATGAACTACGTGTAGCCAAAGGCGAAAAAGTAACCTTAGTAGTAGAACAAAAAAATGAAGTAGGCGAACTGAATGGCGAAAAACAAAACAAAGAAAAATCGTTGGTACAATTGCAACAAAAAGAAAAAGAACTTAAAACGGAACTAAAGAAAAAACAAGAAGATGCACAACGCTTGCAAGCCGCAATACAAGCTATAATAGAAGAGGAAATACGCAAAGCACGTGAGCAAGCTATAAAAGAACAAGCCCGCAAAGCCGCCGAATTAGCTGCCGCAAAAGAAAAAGAACGCATAGCGCTAGAACTAAAAAAGAAAAAAGAGGGCAAAAAAGATAGCAAAGAACCTATAAAACCTATCGAAAAAGAAGTAAAGCCTATTGCGCCCAAAGCCAACGTACTTATACTTACGCCCGAAGCGCAAACGTTAAGTACATCGTTTGAAGCCAACAAAGGGCGTTTACCGTGGCCTGTAGTAGAGGGCGTTATTACTAGCAAATTTGGCATACACGACCACCCCGTGCTTAAAAGTATTAAAGTAAAAAATGATGGTATAAACATAAGTACCAAACGTGGTGCTGCGGTACGTGTAGTGTTTGATGGCGAAGTTACAGGTGTAGTATCAATACCTAATGCGGGTAAAGCGGTAATAGTGCGCCATGGCGATTATTTAAGTGTATATACCAACCTTAATGATGTTACGGTAAAGAAAGGCGATAAGCTCAAAATAAAACAAAACATAGGTACTATTAATATTGATGAGGACAATAAGAGTGAATTTCAATTGCAAATATGGAAAGGAAGTAACACGCTAGACCCACAAAACTGGATTTATAACAACTAGCCAAAATTACGAATTTGAAAATAGTACAACTCTTACCACGCTTTCCTTGGCCATTAAAAGATGGTGGAGCTATATGCTTTTATAACTTTGCGCAAGCTTACATAGATGCAGGGCATGAGCTTACCATGGTAGTACTCAATACCAATAAGCATCATATTAATTATGCTGACATTCCATTAGGTTTAAAAGAAAAAGCGCACATACATTTAATAGACATAAATACCGATATAAATAAGAAAGATGCGTTTTTAAATTTGTTTACCACACAATCCTACAACGTGCAACGCTTTATTAGCAAGGATTACGAAGCGTTAGTAGTGGACTTGTGCAAAAAAAACAACTACGATTTAATTATTTTTGAAAGTATATTTGTAGCACCTTACTTAGCTGCAATACGTGGGGTAACACAAGCCAAATGCGTATTGCGAGCGCACAATGTAGAGTTTAAAATATGGGAAACCTTAGCCAACGATACTCCATCGGTTGTAAAAAAAGCATATTTACATTTACTTGCTAAACGTTTAAAACGTTACGAAATAAAAGCCTGCAACGCATTTGATGTTGTGTTTCCAATAACCGAAACCGACCAACATATATTGCAAGCCCATAATGTAACTACGCCTATGTGCATTATACCTTTTGGTATAAATGTGGCTACAATGCCCAATTATCAAGAGCCGCAACAACTTACGTTTTTTCATTTAGGAAGTATGGATTGGCAACCTAACCAACTTGCGGTGCAATGGTTTATAGATAATGTGTGGGTACATATAGCGCCACAATACCCGCAGGCCACATTTGTAATAGCAGGGAGAAACATGTCATCACATTTTTTAAGCTATAATAATACGCACAACATAAAAGTAGTAGGCGAAGTAAGCAATGCGTTTGAATTTATGCAAAGCCACGCAGTGCAAGTAGTACCTATATTTGCAGGTAGTGGCATACGAGTAAAAATAATAGAAGCCATGGCATTGGGCAAATGTATAATAGCTACTCCGTTAGGCGCGCAAGGCATTAACTATACTATTGATGAAAATATATGTATAGCCAACGATGCCACAGAGTTTTTAAAAGAAATTGTATTCTTAATAGATGAACCACAGCGTATTAAAACTATAGGTAAAGCCGCAATAACATTGGCACACGAGCAACACAACATTAAGTTATTAGCACAAAAATTAATTAATTTTTCGGCGTAATGGACAAAATTGATGCTGTTTATTTTTGTAGAACAATTGTATTTAGCAGCAAGTTGTTTATAGGTTTGTTTTCCTTGCGCATATTTTTGTCAAATACGGAGGCTATTTAAGCGCTCTCCGCCTATAAATTGTTTGTTACACGCTATGACATTTATAGCGTTGAACACCATCTATAAATCCATTTTTCTTAATTATTTTACCTCCACAGTAAAAGCAGTTTTTTTAATCATAGGTCATAATCTTTTGTAACCCAATGATAGCAAAAGCGCTAGCCTTTTTTAGCATCAATTTTGTCCATTAACCCATGATGCCAAATAAACAAATCAACTCTATAAAACGTTGCATTTACGACTTAAATCTAATGGATAATTGCATGTGTACTTTAATAATAACACCAATGGCTTGCAATTACTTGCAAGCCATTGGTTGTTGTACTAAAATATGAAATACCAAAGTATAAGGCACAAAAGAGGGT
>JBEBIC010000276.1:0-3504 GCA_040080595.1 Bacteroidia bacterium
CAACATAATTTTTCGACTATTGATAAACAATTATTCTTACAAAACTACGGGCTTGCTATACACAATAAAAAACAAATAGCATTTAGCAAATCATATACAGAAAGTAACTTACCTAATTATTTGTTAGCCGTAGAAAACAAACTTAAAACAAACATTAAAAATTACCATACCCGTTTTTCTAATAATAAAAATACCTTAGCACGAGTACCTAATGCAGCAAAACCATTAACTACACTACTTACAGGTAACTGTACTGACAATCCTGGCTTTGAAAGCGGAGACACTCTTAATTGGGGGGGGGCAAGCGGAGTTATTGGAGATTTTATTTATCCAATGAATTATAGTGTAAACACTGCCAATAACGACCCTGCACAACACACGATAGTTACAAATGGTAACGATGAGGTAGGTGGTTTTCCGCGCGTGTGCGATTTAATACCAGGTAATACCACATCGCTTAGGTTGGGTAACGCACTTGCAAGTTCGGGTATCGAAAATATTTCCTATTCATTTAAAGTAGATGCCTTACATCCTTTTTTCACATACTATTATGCTACTGTAATTCAAAATGGAGGAGCAAGTCATTTTTCGCCACAACAACCTTATTTTGATGTAAAAATGAATTACGGTATTAGCAATACGCCCATAGTGTGCGCTAGTTTTCAAATAAATGGAACTAATGTTGCAAGTGCTGGTTTTACTACAGTAGGAGTAGAGTCGTACACGGCATGGCGCAGAGTTATTATACCTTTAGGTAGTTACATAGATTCTACCGTTACCATAACTTTTGAAACACGCGATTGTGCCTTTGGCGACCACTACTGCTACACTTACATTGATGCAGACTGTGGTAATCCATTAATAACAGTACCACCCATTAATTGTAACAATGGTAAATCCGTAGCGCAACTAACCGCTCCGTCCGACCAAGGTAGCTACACATGGGCAGGGCCTAAAATACAAGGGGCAAGTAATTTTCAAACAGTATCGGTACTCGATACGGGTAGATGGTATTGTACCATAACTACCAAAATAAGCCCAGGAGGCACCGCCTGTGTGTTTACATTAGATACTATTATAAAAGCAGCACCATTTATACCTGTGGCTAATTTTAGTTACGACCCTATTTGTAATGGGCAAATAACTAATTTTACCAACCTTACTACTCCTGCGGGAATATGGACAGATTATAAATGGGACGTGGGTAACAACGGAACAATAGACGCATTTACATTAGATACCTCTAATGTATTATTGCTTAATCCTACGCAACAGCCCAAATACGTAGCCGTAAAGCTAACTATGAGCAACGTGTTTTGCACCGCCGATACTATTGTATATGTACAAATAAAACCTAAGCCTGTGGCTAATGCAGGTCCCGATGTGCAAATGTGCGAAGGTAAATCTACCACATTTAGTAGCAGTGTAGCTACTACCTACCAATGGTACGAAGGTTTAAATATATTTAATAATCAAGTAGGTGTTTCTGCAACATATACTACAACACCATTAGTAACAGTAGATTATACTCTCGTTATAAGTAATCAATACCAATGTACTGATACTGATGATGTACACGTACTATTAAACCCCACACCACAAGCTAGTTTTACCGCTGCCGATGTATGTTATCCTAATCCCACTTTATTCATAAACACATCAACCAATACCTTCCCTGGCGATGTATATAATTGGACGTTTGAAACGGGGGCTAACTCCGTATTACCCAATGATAGCTACACGTATTCTTCTTGTGGTACAAAGGCTGTAAAATTAGTAGTTACAAGCCCTTTGGGGTGCGAAACAGCTACAGCCAACACCATTAATGTATTGTGCAAACCCAATGCAAGTATAACTGCTGGTAACAAATGCAGGTACGATACTATACAATATACGGCAAACAATATAGGCATAACCACCATAAGTAATTATCAGTGGGATTTTGATTATGCGTCTGCCACAGTGCAAGTAGGTACACCTATAGCTAACGATGCTACAATTAAAACCCCAAAAAATTTATATGCCGTTGATGGTACTAAAAACATAGCCTTAATAGTTACCAATACTGATGGTTGCCAAGATACTGTAGTAAGCCAAGTAACAGCTTACCCAATACCTGTAGCAACATTTACTACCGCTAACGTATGTAAAGAAACGGCTAATGTATTTACCAGTACATCAACAATAAATGCGCCTGATAATATAGCGATGTATCAGTGGGATTTTAATAACGATGCTATTTACGATCAAGTGTCGCCTGCATTAGTGCAAAACTATACCTATCCGTTTTTATATAATGGCGATGCGTATTTGGTGGCAATATCTAATCATGGTTGTATAGATACTGTTAGTAACGCAGTACAAGTATATCCATTACCATTAACATCATTTACTACCAACAACGAGTGCGATGGTACAGCCGTAGAGTTTGTAAATACATCTACAATAAATATAGATACTATTGTAGCTAGTAAATGGAATTATACCACTACAGATAGTGTGCTTGTAGCAGGTATTGATACCGTAAATTTTCTTTTTGCGCAAGGCGATGTATATCCTGTAACGCTATCTACTATTACAAACAATGGTTGTATAACCTCTCAAACACAGTTAGTAACAGTGTATCCTAAGCCTATACCTAATTTTAACGCACTACAATTAGTAGGTTGCGCTCCATTAAACATTAATGCAATGAACACGAGTGCTATTGATGCAAGTAAAGTACCTACTACTATAGTAGCTTACACGTGGTATTTTGGTAATGGCGATTCGAGCATTGTAAAAGACCCATTTTATTTGTATCCCAGCAGTACCGATAATTTAAGTAAAATATATACCCTACAACTAAAAGCCACAAGTAACTTCGGTTGCGTAACTACCGAAACCAAAACTAATTATGTAGAGGTATATCCACAACCTATTGCGGGCTTTTTGGTTACTCCCATTACCTCAATGTATAGCACGCATTTAATAGAATTATTTGATAAGTCTAGTTATTCTACAAATACCACATGGACGTATGGTGTAGATTATATAGCTAATAACACGAGTGCACCACTATACCAAACCATAACCTATAATGATAGTGGTACATATATCATTAGTCAATACATAACTAATTCGTTTGGTTGTAAAGATACCGCCAAAGAAGTTATTACTATAAAAAAAGATTATAACATATACATACCTAATGCTTTTACTCCTAACGACGACGGTATAAACGATGATTTTGTACCCAAGCATTTTGGTATTACACAATACGAGCTTACCTTATTTAACCGTTGGGGCGACCAAATAGCCAAAGTTACTGAAGTAAATAAAAATGGTTGGGACGGCTTAGATACTCGCACATCGGAAAAATGTAAAACCGACATGTATTTGTGGAAACTACACTATACCACACTTACAGGTAGCACTGGCGAAAGTAATGGTAAAGTTACCTTATTAAGATAATTACAAATAGTATAAAAAACAGAAATTATGAAAACCAAATTATTTATTTTA
>JBEBIC010000277.1:0-3483 GCA_040080595.1 Bacteroidia bacterium
AAATAAAAAAGCTCTAAGGTGCGAATTTGGCACCCTTAAAGAAATAAAGTAAAACATAAGGTGTCGCAATTTGCGACACCTTAACAAAAATAATAACCAACCACTAAAAAAACTAAATAACCCCAAACCCCAATGATATCAAACTTAATAGCAGCAGCAATACGCGACGTACCTAACTTTCCTAAAGAGGGAATATTGTTTAAAGACATCACACCCATATTTGCACAACCCAAACTATGTGCGCAAATAACCGAAGAACTTGTAAAACATTGCAAAGCCCTAAAAATAGACGTAATAGTAGGTGTAGAAAGCCGTGGTTTCTTTTTTGGATTTCATTTGGCGCAAGCTTTACAAGTACCCTTTGTACCTATACGCAAAGCGGGTAAGTTACCTTACCACGCCGTAAGCGAAGAGTATGCGCTAGAGTACGGAACTGCCAAAATAGAAATGCACATTGATGCCATTACCGCTGGGCAAAACGTACTTATACACGACGACTTACTTGCCACAGGTGGAACTGCCGCAGCGGCCGCACGCCTTATAAAACGCCAAGGAGGGAACATTAGCGCATTTGCATTTTTGGTAGAACTTGGTTTTCTTAATGGTGCGGAAGTTATAGCTCCTGAGTGCGAAAACATTATTAGTTTAGTAAAATATTAACTAAGCGAAGTGTTCTCACGAAAGCAAAAAAAATAAAATTAAAATTTGAGTAACTAAATTAATTACGAATTACGTTTTAAAATCAACAACATATAAAAAGTAAACACAACATTATGGGTAAATTTATAAAATACACCGCAATAGGTGTAGTAGCACTAATAGGAGGACTTATAGCAGTGCCGTTTTTGTTTAAAGACAAACTAATACAACTGGCTAAAGACGAAGCTAACAAACAAATAAACGGTAAACTAAATTGGAGTAGCGTAGATGTTACACTCATAAAATCGTTTCCTAAATTAGGATTTGAGCTCAACGATTTTACATTGATTGGTGTAAACGAATTTGCTACCGACACCTTAGTATCATTACCCAAATTGCAAGTTAATTTGGATATAATGAGTGTGATGAAAGGCGAGCAAATGCGCATACACAGCATAGTGCTTAATCAGCCTCGTATAAATGTTATTGTGCTTAAAAACGGTAAAGCCAATTATGACATTACTAAACCCGATTCGTCTAAAACAGTTGCCGAAAAAAGCGAACCTGCTAAGTTTGAAATGGCATTGCAAAAATTTGAAATAGTAGATGGCTACATTAACTACAACAATATGCAAGGTAATATGCTGGCTGTTATTAACGACTTAGACCATGAGCTTACGGGCGATTTTACGCAAGATGTAGTTGATATTGTATCTACTACCGAAATAGCCCAACTTACCTACAAAATGGGCAGTGTAAGCTATTTAAACAAAGCCAAATTTGGTGCGGATTTTAACGCAAGTATAAATATGCCAATGAGCAAATATACATTTACACAAAACGAATTTAGGTTAAACGCCTTAGTATTTGGACTTGACGGCTTTGTGGCTATCCCTACCGAAAGCATAACTATGGACTTAAAATTTGATAGTAAAAAAGCTACTTTTAAAGAGTTTTTGAGCCTTGTGCCAGGTGTATATACCAAAGACTTTGCTGATGTAAAAACAAGCGGAAGCCTAGCGTTTAATGGTTATGCCAAAGGTATGTATAGCGATAAATTAAAACAAATGCCTGCTTTTGGGTTAGACTTAAAAGTAAACAATGGTTATTTTAAATATCCGTCGTTGCCCAAAGATGTTAAGAATATAAATATAGACTTAGCTATAAAAAATCCTAATGGCGTGCCTGATAATACTGTGATTGATATAAAACAATTTCACGTTGAAATGGCTGGCAACCCAGTAGATGTGCGTATGTTGGTAACTCGCCCAGTAAGCGACCCAACTATTGACGGTAGCATAAAAGGGAAAGTAGTATTGGCATCGGTTAAGGATTTTATACCATTGGATAGTACCACACTTACAGGAACTATAGTTGCTGATGTTACTATGAAAGGTAGCAAAAGTATGATTGATAAAAAACAATACGAAGCCTTTAAAGCCGCTGGTACTATGAGCATTAGCGATATGCAATACGAAAGCAAAGACTTAACCTACGCAGTAAACATTAAAAAATGCGATCTTAAATTTAACCCTAAAACAGTTGATTTAACTGCCTTTGATGCTATGCTTGGTAAAAATGATATACAAGCCACAGGGCAATTAAACAACTTTATAGCGTATGCCCTTAAAGATGATTTGCTACAAGGTAAGTTTAATGCCACAAGCACGCACATGGACTTAAACCAATTTATGGAAGAGCCCGCAACTGCAGCAGGAAAGCCTGTTGCCGAAGAAACGCCTATGACTGTAATACCTGTACCTACTAATTTAGATTTTACACTAACATCTAATTTTAAAACCGTATTGTATGATAAAATGACCATGCAAAACGTAAAAGGAATTATAGTAGTAAAAGACGCCATTGTTACCATGAAAGATATAGCTATGAACACCATGGATGGTACACTAAAACTAAACGGTACATACAGCACACAAGACCTACGCAACCCTAAAGTAGCTATGGATATGGACGTGCAAAATTTTGATTTACCTAAAACATTTGCCACATTTAACACAGTACAAAAATTAGTACCTGCCGCTAAATACGCTACTGGTAAGGTAAGTACTATGCTTAAATTTAGCAGTGTATTAAAACAAGACATGACGCCCGACCTTAACTCGCTTACTGGTAACGGACAACTTAAAACTACCAATGTAATAGTAAGCGGAACACCTACGTTGGTTAAAATAGCCGATGCCTTAAAACAAGAATCGTTTAAAAAATTAGCTGTAGGTAATACCAACCTTACTTACGAATTTGCCGATGGACGTGTGATAGTAAAACCATTTGATGTAAAATATAAAGACAGTAAAATAAACATAAAAGGCGAACAGTTTTTTGACCAACGTGTTGCCTACACTATGAATTTTGACATACCGCGTGCTGACTTAGGTAGCGCTGCTAATGGTGTAATAAATGGTTTAATAAGCCAAGCAAACAGTAAAGGTGCTAACTTTAGCATGGGCGACCGTATTACATTTGATGCCCTAATAGGTGGTACGTTTACCAACCCAACTGTAAAAACAGGATTGAAAGATGCCGCCAAAGGTGCTGTTACCAAGCTAATAGACGATGCTAAAGAAAAAGCAAAAGCCGAATTAGAAAAACAAAAAGCAATATTGGAAGCAAAAGCACGTGCTGAAGCCGATAAACTAAAAGCGCAAGGACAACAAAAATTAGATGAAGAAAAAGCAAAACTAAAAGCGCAAGCCGATGCCGAAAAAGCCAAATTAGAAGCTGCTGCTAAAGCCGAAGCCGACCGTCTAAAAAAAGAAGCTGCCGACAAAGCTAAAAATGCACTAAAGGGATTGTTTGGGCCTAAGTAGGTGATGAATTTAGTAA
>JBEBIC010000052.1:0-14664 GCA_040080595.1 Bacteroidia bacterium
GTATAATATGCTATTATTTTTTTACTGATGGCATTGCTAATTTAATATACTCTTTGGGTATTTCAAACAACTTAGCATCGGTTATTTTTTTAGCTTCTATTTTGGTAGTTTTAATTTGCTCATTTACTTGCTCGGCAACACCTGGTACTTTAAGATATTCTACCGATTCTAATGGTAAAAAACCTTCGTTTGATGGTAGGTTTACAAAATAGCTAGTTAGTTTTTCTTTACGGTTTAATAATTTTAAATGTGGCACAAAAAAATCAAAACCTGATACAACCCAGTAGTCAATTCTTGTTTTTTCGGTAGTGTTTTTTACTGACCATAGCGTGCATACTTTGCCTGCTATTGTTTTGGTCTGTTTTGTTTTTACACATTCTACTTTACCATCTATACCTAGGTTTTCATTTTTTTTAACGTCTAACCATGTTTTGTTAGCAGGGCTAGCCGCTTGTATTACACCTGTTTTGGTATTCATTATCATAAAACCTTGTAACACTCCTTTTTCGTTTATTTCCTCAATACGGATATTGGGTAACTTTATGTAATAACGGTAGTTACTGGTGTTTTTACCTGATGTTTTTGTTAGTTTTATTTCGCCTTCAAACGATTGAGCATTTACTGTTAATCCAATAAGTGTAAGTACTACTAATGTAATTATACGCATGATTTTAGTTGTTTTTTTTGGTTAGTTAAATTGATGTTTAGTTGTATTAAATTTTAACGTCCATATTAAATTTTCGGTACTCAGTAGGTACTACAAATAGTTTCATATCTATTGTTTTACGTTCTATTTTTGTAGTTTTTGTTTGTTGTGATAATTGCTCTTTTACTCCCGCTTCTTTACTGTATTGTTGTGACTCTAAGGGTAAAAAACCTTGGTTTAATGGTAAGTTTATAAAGTAGGAAGCCAGTTTTTCTTTACGATTTAATAGCTTTAAATGATCAATAAAAAAATCAAAATTATTATTGGCTACCCAATAGTTAATCATTGTTTTTTCTTTTAAGTTTTTAACAGCCCATTTGGTGCATTTTACACCTGCTACCAGCTTAGTTTCTTTGGTTTTAGTACATTCTACTTTACCTGTAACTATTACCTCATCGCTTTTTTGTACATCAATCCATGCTTTTTTTACGGGGCTTACCGCATATACTTTATTGGCTATAGTATTCATTATTACAAAGCCTTGTACATTTCCTTTTTTGTCTATTTCTTCAATACGAATGTTGGGCATTTTTACGTAATAACGGTAGTTGGAGGTATCAGTACCTATTATACGTATTAGGTTTATTTGTCCTTCAAACGATTGTGCAAAGCTGCTTAAACTTACTATTAAAAATAGTGCTGTAGTAATAATTCGCATAGTGATTGATGTTTTAAATTATTTGTTGAGTTTAAAGATAAAATATAAATGGTTATTTGCAAATTTTATTTTCTTGGGACTGTTATAACCATTCTACTTTTGTTACGCTCATAAACTGTTCAATTTAGTTAATTCCGTTTAAGCCTTTTCATAACTATCCGATAGTGTTTGTATATAGTCGCCTAATTTTTCGGTTATTTCAAATTGGCTAAACTGTGCTAATGGCGTAGGATTTACGTTATAAAACTCTGGGTTATTATTTTTACGAAGTGTATAAATATGTTGTTTCCCCTCTTCAAAACGCCCAATAGGATCAATGGTCATAGTAAGTATTTGGTAGTCGTAATTACGAGCCACGTCATACAACATATCAAAGTTTTCTCCTAATCCAGCCACCTCATCTATCGCCATAAAACGAATACCTTTTTTAGTGGTTTTATCTTTATCGTGGCGGCTAGTATCAATGATAGATAAACGAGCAATACACAACAATGCAAGCATGGTGTAATTTTGTCCGTTACTACCTGGAGCGTCCTCTCCACGTGGGGTTTTAAGGCTTATTGACAAATCAAAATACGACTTAGGATTAGTCAATTTTTTAATGTCGGGTTTTAAATTTTTCACTTCGCTATTTTCCATAAATGCTTTTAGGATAATAGTATCTGCGCCCTCTTCGCTGCCTTCCATCATTTTAAACAAGCCCATATCCATAGCTTTTGTGCTTATTTTTTTACGCAAATTATTTATCCAATGAATAGGATAATTTTTTGATGGATCAAAGTTTAGTTCCACATAATGTCCGCCCGAAATTTTGTTTACACGAAAGAAGTCGCGTAAGTCAAATATTTTGTCTTTATACTCGTTGTATATTTCTTCAATACGTGTAAATATTCCGTTTATAATAAGGAGTTTGTGGTCGTTTAACTCGCTCATTTTTTGGTTAATACTTAATAAATATTGGTCAATATCATCGGCTAATTGCGCTTCTATTTCTTTTTCATCACCGTGTATAACGTTAGGTAATAGCACCTCTGCCAATGTTTTAAAATCGTGCATGTGGTTGCCTTTCAGTCGCTCATCATCTATATCTAACTTAGTATCATTTAATACATTGTCGTACAATTTACGATATGCCTCGCCACTGGTTACTACATCTACCTGCGCTTTTTTAACTATATCTTCGTCAATAGGTACGTTTAGTTTATTCGCATCAAACTCGCCTACTACTAACTCATACGTTTTTAACGATTGTTGGTATTTATCATCTATTTCGGGCAAGCGCATAGTAAGCATACTCACACTATTGCGTAGTACACCACGTGCTTCGGTAGCCTCGCTGCGCACTTTAGATAAGGTAGAACTAAACGTGCGTAACGAGCCACTTTCTTTTTCAATATTGCGTAAGTCGTTGCTTATTTTTAGTTGATTACTTTCTACTTCGTCTATGCGCAAATATCCTGTATAATCTGCTTTCCAAAACTCTAATTGTGCATCTAAGTTTTTGGTTTCGGTCGTAAAATCTTTAAGGTCGCGCTCTTTTTCGGGCACTTTTATTTCCTCTATTTCTTTTACTGTTTTGTTATAACGAATTATGTCGGCACTCCAGTTGGTGCGATTTTGCTCGTTTACAGTTTTGTTTTTTATACTATCGTTCCAGCGTTGTTCGGCTTGCTCGTATTGGTCTTTTAAATTAACGTTGGGGTTACTCAATAATTTTATAGCATTCTCAAACTCCGATTCTACAAGGCTTTCTAATCTATCATCTACTATATAGCTATTTACCTCATCGCGCGAAGCGTATAAGGTTTGTAAACTTTGATTATACCCATACTCATACAAGGCAGTTTGTATGCTCTCTAAGCGCACACGTTGTGTAGTAAGTTCGTTCAGTTCGCTTTCTATGTTTTCACCTACTTTTTGTAGTTCAGTAGCTATGGTTTTAGGGTTGTCAAATAATTGTTTTTCTACATATTCTACGTACTCGTATATACCGTTTAAATTAATCCAATAGCCTGTTTTTGTTTTTTCTACAATGTTGTTTTTAGCAATATCAAATATATTTTCGGGCGTAGGTATAAAGCGGGTTACATTGCTTGCGCTACTTGGTTTGCTTATGCCTAAGTGCTTAAAGTGCATTAACAAAGACTCCTCTTCTTTATTTAATTTACTTGCTTTTTTTACAGCCCATTGCGCAAATGAATCTTTAAAACTATTGTCGAACAAGGGTTTTAAACCATTTAACTTTTCTATTTTTTGGTTTAAATCTACCAATGCTTCGCGCGAATTATCTTTGGCTACTTTATAATTAGTAAACCAATGACTATCCTCAAAACTATTGCGAATGCTATGTTCGTCGAGGTACGCTGTAAATTTTTGCAACTTATCTTTATCAGCCAATAACTGGCGTTGCTTGTAATATTTTTCTTTTAATAATTGTGGTGTACCGTAATCGTTTACAAGTTGTTCTATTTCGGCAATACGCAAATATACTGGTGCAACCTCATCGTACGAACGTTTTGCAATAACGGCACTCATTTCCAAACTCTCTTGGTTACGCTCAGCAAAATCTATTTGTAACGATAGTTTATCAATTTCTTTGTTGAGTTGTTTTATATCGTTTTTTAAATTTTCAATATCACGTTCTACCTCCTGATTGTTAATTTCGCTCAGTTTTACGTCTATCATTATTTGTTGCAAGGTTACATACGCTAAGTCTTTTTGATTGTTTATTAGCTCACGTTGTACTTTGTCTTTTTGCTGAAAATTATACGCAGTATCTACCAACAAGGCATAGCTTGCGTTCTTTTCTTTTTTGCGTTTTTCTTCTAATAAAGCAACTAATTTTTCTCGCTTATATTTTACACGCTCATACACTTTAGTATTAGTTAAATAATCGGCATGTGCTTTTTCAATTTCTTTTTTGCGTTTTTCGTATTCCTTGTTAAGGTCGTCTTCGTTGGCAAACAAAAAGTTTTTAAGTTCTTCGCTCTTCGCTCCTACCCCTTTACCACGACTAAACGATTGCAAAATTTGCGAGTACGATTTTAGTTTTTTATCGTCTTCGCTAAAGTCCAACGGCAATACCTGATTATTAAATAACACCTTGTGATAATCGGGCGTTTTCTTAAAATAATCTTTCATTGCATAGCCTTTTTCCTCTAGCAATTCTTTTAGTTTTTCAATAGGTAATATTTGTTGTGTTTTCCCTTTTGTTTGAAGGAAATCACGGTAGGTTAAAAACTTACTGTACGGCGATAGGTTGTGTGGTTTATCTAAATCCCAGTTGTTTACCTCACCATTGCGTTGTATCAAAAATGGATATATACTTTTAGAATTTGTTTGAATACACACGCCTAAACCCACAAATTGCTTATCGGCTATTTCTACGTTGGCAAATGCGTAGCCTACGCTACCAGCGTCGCCACGTTTTAGCACCATACCTTCAATGGTACGTTTTTCGTTGGTCATTACTTCGGTAGCACTTTCCCAATATTCTTTTTTGGCAATAAAAATAAGTTGCATTAAATCGGCAACTACGGACTTACCCGAACCCGAACCACCAGTAAAATCGGTACGTAGGGGGTGTATTAAATAATCGGAATTGTTGTGGTAAATAATGCCAACGGTAGATACGCTAACAATGCGAGGGTATTGTTTCATAGTAAAATTGAGCTTTATGTAATTGTTTCAAAAATAAGGTTATATATTTATTTTTGAGCATAAAGTGTTCAATTGTTATTAACGTTTTGGGTTAATTTACTAATAATTGAAACAGAATTTTTTAGTTACTGCACCAATAGCGTGTCCATAAAATAATTGGCACTATCCAATTTATTTTCCATAAACAATGGCAGAAGTTTTTCGTAGTCGGTGTAACCGTCTTTAGGTAATTTTATGGTGTAGTTTTTACCATTGGCAATTGCTAATTCATTTTTGCGCAACCAGGGGTTAAATAATTTTAGTAATTTGTAACTCACGCCTTTGTCAATAGCCCATTCGGCAAGGTTTTCAACGGGTGTATTTACTTTATGATTAACGGTAGGGATTTGTATGTACAAATCTTTTTTGCGCACCTTGTAGCCATAGCGTTGTGGGTTGGTAAATATTTCTTTCATAGCAAGTAGTCTAAATACATAACGCCCAGTTTCTTGGTTAAGTAAGAGGTTGTAATAGTTATTTATTTTTTGCATTTCGGCTTGTTTTCTAATGCCTGTTATACCCATATTATAGCTACCTGCTACCATTGCCCAACTACCTAAGCTTGCATACGCTTCTTTAAAGTATTTGCAGGCTGCCAATGTACTACGTTCTACATCGTAGCGTTCGTCCACTTGTTCGTTTATTTCTAGGCCATATTGCTTGCCAGTACCTTCCAAAAATTGCCAAAAACCAGTAGCTCCAGCAGGCGATATTACGTTGGTTAAATTACTTTCTATTATGGCCAAATACTTAAAATCGACAGGTACATTTTGTTGTTTTAATATACGTTCAATAACTGGTAACCAACGGTTAGCACGCTTTATGGTAATAATAGTTTGCGACTGGAAATATACATTTTGTACCAACTCTCTATCAAACGATTCGCGCACATCAAAATTATTAATAGGAACAGGCTCGCCTGCAAAGTTTAAATCCTTAGGTATGTTAAGCGAATATACTTTGTAGCCTGTGTTTATTTCTTGCTGAAAGGCTTGGTCGTCGGTCTTTTTGGTGGCATAAATAAACAAATCGGCAAGTGCCAAAAACGATATAAATGCAGTTAGGGCTATTAGTGTTTTTTTCATGATAATTTAAAGATACTACTTATTTTTTAATTGCTTTACGTGTAGGTAAATACAACCCAAGAAAGACTATTGTAGCATAGATTAATGCTATTGCAACACCTATGGTTGCTGATAAATTAAAAATAATAAACAATACTGCACACGATAGTAACGATATTAGAATGAAAATTAAAAAAACTTTGCGCTCGCTAAAACCATTAAAAAATAAAAAGTGTGTAGTGTGGTCGCGCCCGCCTACAAACGGCGATGTGCCTTTGAGTAAACGATTAATAGTTACTGTAGTGGTATCGGTTATGGGTAATAAAAATACAATAAGTACCAGTATAGGCGAGGTGTATTGTGGTAGTAATTGGTGCGGAATATTCCATACATACTTAATACTTAATGCTCCCAAAAACACACCCAAAAACTGACTGCCAGTATCGCCCATATATATTTTGGACGGATATACATTGTAAAACAAAAAGCCCAATATACTTGCTGCGCAGGCTATTATTACAAACATATCTGTAACAACCAAGGTGTGCGAATATATGCCCAACATCAACATCATTACACATATAAACACACTGGTTATGCTGGTAATACCATCCATGTTATCCAACATATTTATGCTGTTCATTATGGCTACAATCCAAAACACAGTAAGCGCAGCATTTAATGTAGGGTTGTTAAATAATTCTATACAATTATTACTAAGTACCAATATAACTCCACATAATATTTGTATCGCTAGTTTTAATACGGGTTTAGTATTATACGCATCGTCACTTAATCCTAACAAAAAACCTACAAATACCGATGCTATAAGCCCTAAGGAGGTTTGCTGTGTGAGTATAGAATTGTTACCCGATATGATTACAATAACCAATAAGGAAATTAAAAAAATAAAGAAAAATGAAAAACCACCCAATGCAGGTTTGGTTTGTGTTGCCCAGCGTATAGATGATTCGTCTATATTACGCATTCCTAAATTTTTGCTAAATTTTAGGAATAGCGCATTGATGAGTACAGAAGTTAAAACGGTAACTATAAAAAATAAAAATAGTAGCATAAGTGTGGTTTAATGGAACAATAAGTAATTGTGTAAATATAACAACAGCTACTTACTTAGCATAGGTTTTTAGCTAAACGGCGAATTAAACTGGTTAAAACTTATCCCTGCAATATCTTTAGCACTTAACGATGGGTTATTTTCGTTCCAATTAATACTAAGAGTAGCGTCGTTCCACAATAAACTTACTTCCTCTTTATTGTTATAAAAATTGGTGCATTTGTAGCTAAATATAGTATCGTTTTGTAGGGTTACAAAACCATGTGCAAAACCTTCGGGTACGTACAACATGGTTTTGTTGGTTTCGTTTAATTCAATAGCAATATGTTGTCCGTAAGTAGCCGAACTCTTACGTATATCTACCGCTACATCTAGTACTGCACCTTTTATTACACGTACTAATTTGCCTTGTGCATAGGGCGGATTTTGAAAATGCAAACCACGCAATACGCCTTTGTTAGATTTGGATTGATTGTCCTGAACAAAATTTGTAGGCAAGCCGTGCTCTTGATATTGTTTTGCGTTATAACTTTCGTAAAAGTAGCCTCGCTCATCTTCAAACACGGTAGGGTGTATTATTATTAAATCTTTTATGTGGGTGTGTTCTATAGTCATTCCTAATTAATGTTTATGCTTTTACTTTTGAAATTAGTTGCTTAAACCAATTCAGTTTTTTTGTTGTTTTGCTTGCTCCATCTTCGTAATAGCCACCACCGTAGCCGTAACCATATCCGTAACCATAGCCATAACCATAGCCACTACTGTAACCGTAGCCTTCGGTTTGGCGCTCTACACTATTAAGCACTATGCTTATGTTTTTTAATTGATGATCGTCGCGTACGGTATTGAGGTTGGTTATAAATTGTTTTTTAGAATAATTACTTCTAAACACATAAATAGGAAAATCTACTTTTTTAATAATATGCAAACCGTCGCTAACAATACCAATAGGCGGATTATCAAATATTACTAAATCGTACTTAGATTTTAATAATTCAATAACCTCGTTCATTTTTTTAGATAGGATTAACTCTGACGGATTAGGAGGTATAGCACCTGCCGTAATATAGTCGTAGCCCTTAATACTAGAGTGCTGTATGCATTCATCAACAGTAGTATTACCTATTAATAGCTGACTCATACCTAGGTTATTATCAGTACCAAAAGCATGGTGTATTTTGGGCTTACGCATATCCAAATCGCATATAATAACCTTGCGCCCACTAAATGCAATAATACCTCCTAAGTTTACGCTTACAAATGTTTTTCCCTCGCCCGAAATGGTAGAAGTTACCGCCATCAGTTTACTTTCGCCACCTTGTGCTATGTACTGCATATTGGTACGTATAGACCTAAATGCCTCGCTAATAATGGACTTGGGGCTTTTATCAATAATTAATTGCGAGTGGTTCATAACCTCATCGTACTTGGGTACTATGCCCAAAATGCTTGCGTTAGTATGACGCGATACATCATTAAGGTTAATAATTTCGTTGTGCATTAAATAACTAAACACCACTGTGGTAAGGCTTATAAGTACCGCCAAAGCTATTGCCGTAATGTATGCCAGCGACCTATTGGGCGATACTGGAGCGTGCGGCTCAAGTGCCTCTTCCAATATGGTATTGTTGCTCACAAAACCTGCGTTAGATATGGCGTATTCGGCTTTTTTCTCTAACAATAAGGTGTAAAATTTCTCATTAATATTAAACAAACGTTCTAAGCGAGCAAACTCTATTTCTTTGGTGGGTATTGCCAAAAATTTTCCTTCAAACTCGGCTATTTTTTGGTTAATACTGTTTTCTTTGCTCGCTATTTTATTTTTGATACTCGCTATACTTTCTATAATTAGTTTCTTTTGTATATCTATTTGATAGTCTATGTTTTTAATGTTGGAACTGTGGGTATTAATGTCGTACAGCGCTTTTTCTCGGCGCATTAATAGCTCTTGCAAATTACTTACCAATAGTGCCATAGAGCCTTCGTACTGTGTACCTGCAAGCATTGGCAATAGTTTATATACATCAGCATCTTTGTTAAGTGTAAGTGCACTTTGAAATTCACTTAATACACTTTTCTCCAATTTTATTTTGGTAATATCTTCATCCAAATCGTTTAAACGTGTGGCATAATTAGACGATACCTCTTTAGGATTGGAGGATAATTTGTTATCTCGCTGAAAGGTTTCGAGGTCGCCTTCGCTCTTACGCAAATCAGTATATACGTTGGCTAATTGCCCATCAATAAACGAAAGTATTTTTTGCGAACTCGCACTTTTTCGCTCTATATCAAACGAGTTAAATTCGTTAATTACAGCATTAGCTACATCGCTTGTTTTTAGTGCTGTAAAATCTCTAAAACTTATTACTATAGTTTTGGCCGATGAGTTTAATATGCTCACATTTAATTTACTCAAATAATTATTAATGAGCGTGTTTTCATCATTAATGGTAAAATACATTTGCTCTTTTAAAGTAAAAGCAGCTGACGAATTTACAAGCGTTATATTTAGCTCTGCACCATCTAAATGAAACCACACATTAGGTTTTTGCACTATACTTAATGTTTTGGTTTCGTTGTATAGTTTAAATGTGTTGTTTGGATTAAAAAGTATAAATATTTTTTTATCAGTAACACCTCTGGTTTTGTTGCGTACATTTACAATATAAGGGGCCGATTGGTAGGTTTCAAATGTTTTAAAAACGCCTTTGTTATAATAACTTACACCCACAGGAAGCTTAGTTATTATGCGTTTTAAAAATGTTTTAGATTTTATTAATTCTACATTTTCTTGTAGTTCGTCATTTCCATTTTGTGCGTTTTCTATGTTTAATATTTTGCCTGCTGTGTTATCCGTTTTTATTTGCAATACTGCTTTAGCTTCATACACCACATCGCTATAACGCAGGTATATCATAGCTCCCAATGCACATAAGGCGCATATAATAGCTATGAATAAAAATTTGCTACGAATAACTTTAAGTAATAAAAAAATATCAAACTCATCGTTGAGTTCAATACTACCAAATTTTTTCTCGTTCATTGTGCGGGAGTTATTTAATTAACCTAAACAAGGCTACCAATGTTACTAAACTTGAAAGTAACGCTGTAATAGGTACTACCTGTGTGGCAATGTTAGCAATGTACTGCGGGCGAGCATCTACATATACTATATCTCCATTTTGCATAATCATATTAGCTTGTGTTACCGTTTCTATTTTAGATAAATCTATTTTTATAACTTCGGGTTTGTTGTAGTCGCCACGTATTATTTTTATTTGATAGGCTTTACCTGTGGTAGTAATACCGCCTGCTTCGGCAAGTACTTCTATTAAGCGTGTGTTATTACTAAGCAATGGCACAACTTTACCTGTACTCCCTGTTCCGTTAAATACAAATACACGTTTGTTTAATGCCACTACATTTATAAACGGACGCTTATAATCTTTGGCATAAATACCTTCCAAAAATAGTTCTGTTTCGCGTGGAGTTTTACCTGCAATTTTTACTCGTCCTATTACAGGCATTTTTGCCATACCCTCGCCATCTATCAAAAACGTAATGTTGTAGCCTTGTATTGCTTGGCTGTTAGAGGCTCCGTTTTCAATGCTCGACATATCTATTAGTCTAAAGCCATCGTTGGTGTACATTTGAAACGAAAACCTGTCGTTTATACTAAACCTGTACTCTTGTTTAGTGGTATCGGTAATACCAACATACGCATAGTCTTTAGGAGCTTTAAACATTCGGCTTGAGTTTAAAGTTCTACAACTGTGTAATGTTACCGCTAGCACAACTAGCAACGTTATATTTTTACTAAATACTATTGTTTTTTTCATGGTTTAAAAGTACATTAATTGTATTAATTATTCAAGTTAAAATTAACACCCAAAACCCACTCTATTACCCCAATAGTTTTTTATACAAAGTATTCATATCATTACACAAGCGTGTGTAGCTGTAGTTGCGCAACATATCCTGTATGGCAACGTTAGTCATACTTTGGCGTAAGGTGTCGTTAATTAATATTTTATGTAATTGTGTTGCAAATTCGTTTACATCGTTAGACGGCACTAATATGGCACTTTTATCTGTTACAATATTTTGAATACCACCTACATTGGTTGCTATTACTGGTTTCCCTGCAGTTTGTGCCTCTATAATACTTACAGGTGTACCTTCGTTAAACGAAGTAAGTGCCACCACATCAACACCTGCAAGTACTTCGTCAATAGCTATAATCCAAGAGGTAAGCGTAAATAGTGCCTTGCGGGGCTGGGTAGTAAATTCGGTATAATCTAAATTCAGTTCTTGTAAGGTGTTTATTAATTGTTGTTTGCATTCGCCATCGCCTACTATAAAAAACCGTACTTTTTTGCTGATGCCCTGTATGGCTTGCTGTACGCCACGTATAAACATAGCGTGATTTTTTACAGGTACAAGCCGTCCTATTATTGCTACTGCTATTTCGTCGTCCTCAAGCAAATAATGTGTTCTAAATTTTAGGCGTTTCTCTGTTTGATTTTCTGTAAATCTGTTTAAATCAAACCCTAAGGGAACAACCGCTATTTTACTGGCGTTACACACGTTGTAGGTTTGGGTAAGTTCTTGTTTTTGCAAATCGCTTATAGCTACAATAGCTGTTGATTTACGGGCTAAATATTTTTCGGTTTGTAAAAAAAACTGGGTTTTAAGTGGCGAAAAATAAGAATGAAACACATGCCCATGAAACGTATGTACTATAACTTTAACACCGCAGTGCGCTGCCGCCAATCGGCCTAATGCGCCCGCTTTGGCTGCGTGTGTGTGTACTATGTCGGGTTTAAATTCCTGTATTATTTGTACTATTTTTTTATAGGCTGCATAATCATTTTTAGGGCTTAACTCTCGTTTCATTTCGGGTATACACACAGGTGTAATACCAAAGGGCGCAAGTATAAATTCCGACGAAGCCTCGTCATCATCAATAACGCCCGATACCAACATAGTTTCGTGTTCGGGTGCTAAGTAGTGCGTAAGATAAGTTACGTTAAACGTAGGCCCACCAAGGTTTAAGCGATTAATAATACGAAGTATGCGTGCCATTTATTTTTTATAATTAGTTGTGCGATATCCTATTTTAACTTTTACTTGCGTTGCGATAGGCTAATGCCAATGCTATTTCGGTATAGGTATAATCGTTGGGGAGGTCTTGTTTTATTAGTGCACGAGAGTTTTTGTTTTCGTCGGTCATTACGTTTAATATTGTTTTTAGTTTTTCGGCTGATATTAAATTGGTAACTTCTATTTCGCCCGAAGCAACATAACTCCCTAAGTGTTGTGCTATTGTACCCTCTACTAAGTTACGTTCTACGGCTATTTGGGCTACTGTTTTACCTTGCATAAACAATGCGTAACTTACTTCTCGTGTGGGAATTTTATCAGTAGCATTGCGTGGTTTAGTACTGCTTTTTTCATCTGCCGAATATTTTACACTTACTGCTTCTGCCATGTCTTGCAGGCGTTGCGTAAGGTTTATTACTTTGGCATTATCTGCCTTGGTGTATTCGCTATTGTTGCATACTGCTAAGCACAGTGCACTTGCTTTTTTTATTTTTTCTTGTTGGCTAAATAGTAGTGTTTCCAAAGTTTGTAGCTCTTTAGCATACGCTTTTACATTTTTTTGGTCGGCAAGTTTTAGTAGTAATCCAAATATTTTTTTTGATTCTTCACTCAATCTACTTATAAAATATCCTTCGGCAGCATTTACTCTGTTGTGCAATTGCGTAAGCGTTTCGGGCGTATTGCCTTGTGTTATTACTACTATTTCGTTGGTAAATTTTATAGCTGTTTTTTCTAATGGGGCTAATGCCTCGCACAATTCTATAGCATACTTGTGGTATTTTTGTTTGGTGGACTTATCTTCGCTTTTGGCGGTATAAGTGGCTTCGTGCATTTGTGCTGCACTATACAATTCTTTAAAATCAAAACTTTGCAATAAATAATCACGCAAAAATAATGGTGTTTCGGTTTCTATAACCGTTGCTAAAGTTTCGTTGCTCGCTTTGTTGTTGCCGTATTGCACTATAGTAGAATCTTGTGTGAGCGAAGCACTATTTATGTACGAACTCATTACTAATCCGTCCAACGATTTCATACGCGACAACGCTACATACACCTGCCCTGGCGCAAATGCTTGCCCTATATCTACTATGGCTTTTTCAAATGTTAAACCTTGGCTTTTGTGCACTGTAATAGCCCATGCTAATTTTACGGGGTACTGCGTGTATTCGCCTATTACGTCTTCTTCTATTTGATTAGTTGCCGTATTTAACACATACTTTATATTTTGCCACGTATTGGTATCTATTTTTAAAGGGCGAGGATTATCCTCAAATGTTACTTCAATACTGCTACTTGTTAAGTTGGTTACAGTTGCTAACTTTCCATTAAAATAGCGCTTTTCAGGGTCATTTTTCACAAACATTATTTGCGCTCCTAACTTCAGCTGCAAGCGCTTATCAACAGGATAATTATTTTCTTGAAACTCATCTTTTACCACAGCATCAAAATAATACGATGGCGATTTTAATGCGTTTAATTGCTCCGTATTTATAGCATCTGCCATACGGTTGTGTGTGGTAAGAGTTATGTATTTGTTTTTGGTGGTGGACTTAAATGTAGGGTCGTAATGTTTGTTGAGTAAATCAATATTTGCAGGCGTTATAATGCCATTGCGTAAGTTGTTTAATAAATCAATAAACACTTGGTCGCTTTGGCGATAAATTTTGTCTAGCTCTACATACAATGGCTTGTTATTAGCCAGTGCCAACGCATCAAAGAAATAAATGCTTTTGTAATAATTTTTGAGTATTTCCCACTCCTCCCCCTTTACCACTGGGGGTAACTGCAACATATCACCAATAAAAAGCACCTGTACCCCTCCAAATTCTACATTGGGGTTACGGCGTACCATTTTGCACACGGTACTTATTGCATCTAATATATCGGCACGTAGCATACTTACTTCGTCTATAATAAGGAGCTCCATTTCACGTATCAATTTACGTTTTTGTTCACTCATTTTAAACCCATTAATAACCGTTGATGGCGTAGTAAACTTAACACTGCTATTGGCGTCAAACTGTACAGTTCTATCAGGCACAAATGCACCAAATGCCAACTGAAACATAGCGTGTAAAGTTACGCCTCCAGCATTAATAGCCGCAATGCCTGTAGGTGCACATACTACACATTTTTTGTGCGTATGACTTATTATATGGCGTAAGAACGTAGTTTTGCCTGTACCCGCTTTACCTGTTAAAAACACATGGCGATTGGTATGGTTTATTAGCTTAGAAGCTAATGCGGCTGGAGAGTTGGCGTCGTAGGTGGTCATGTGTTTTATGCTTTAATAATACTTAGCTTTTTTAATTAATATATTCACGCCTCGGTGGCTGAGCGGAGTCGAAGCCATATTGGC